>JBBPYT010000330.1:0-5149 GCA_038199665.1 Hyphomicrobiales bacterium | reverse complement strand
GCCCGAACGGTCGCGCGCGAAGCCTTCTTCACCTTGCCCGAACCGCTGATCCAGGGACCGGCGACGCGAGTCATGAGCCTGCGCGACGGGTCGAAGAAGATGTCGAAGTCGGATGCATCCGACAATTCGCGGATCAATCTCACTGACGATGCCGACTCGATCGCGCAGAAGATCCGCAGGGCCAAGACCGATCCCGACGCGCTGCCTTCGGAAACCTCCGGGCTGGAGAGCCGGCCGGAAGCCGACAATCTCGTCGGCATCTTCGCGGCGCTCGCGGAACAGACCAAGGAGGCCGTGTTGGAGACCTATGGCGGCAGCCAGTTCTCGACCTTCAAGGGCGCGCTCGTCGACCTCGCGGTCGCCAGGCTGGGCCCGATCGGCGCCGAGATGAAGCGGCTGCAGGCGGACCCCGCCTATATCGATGGCGTTCTGGCCGATGGCGCCGCCCGGGCGCGGGTGATCGCCGACCGGACGATGCGGGACGTCAAATCCATCGTCGGGCTGCTGCATTAGAGCGCTGATCCTCGCCGATTTTGCGTTCGACCTCGGTCCCGCACTATAAGCGGCCTCGCAGACACCCCATCTGTTCTACCTGAGGCCGGCTTTGAACCGGCTGGAGGCTCCTATGTTCATCGAAACCGAACCGACACCCAATCCCGCGACCCTCAAGTTCCTGCCCGGCCGGCCTGTCATGGATGCAGGGACCCTCGACATCCGCGACGCCCAGGCGGCCGGCCAGTCGCCGCTCGCCCAGGCGCTGTTTTCGATCGACGGCGTGTCCGGCGTATTTTTCGGCTCGGATTTTGTCTCCGTGACCAAGTCCGAGAGCGACTGGGCGCATCTCAAGCCCAGCATCCTCGGCGCCATCATGGAGCATTTCATGTCCGGTGCGCCGTTGCTCGACGACGCGCAACACGCTCGGGCCGGCGGCACCGAAACCGGCGAGTTCTTCGACGACAAGGATGGGGAAACGGTCGAAACCATCAAGGAGCTGATCGAAACCCGCGTCCGCCCGGCGGTCGCCGGCGACGGCGGGGATATCACCTTCAAGGGCTATCGCGATGGCGTCGTCTATCTGGCGATGAAGGGTGCCTGTTCGGGCTGCCCATCCTCGACCGCGACCCTGAAAAGCGGCATCCAGAACCTGCTCAAGCATTTCGTGCCGGAAGTTCACGCCGTCGAACAAATCTGATAGGGCCAGATCAGCGGCTTCGGCGGTTCGAACGCTGCAGAAACAACACCCGTGACGCTTGCGACGGAACGGGTGGATCCGGCTTGGGGAAGTGCTCGGCGTGATCCTCGCGATCGATACTGCGCTTGCGGCAACTTCCGCCTGCCTCTTGGTTCCGGGCGACACCACGCCCATCGCCGCCGAAACCCTCCCGATGCAAGGGGGTCATGCGGAAGCGCTGATGCCGTTGCTCGATCGCGTCGTGGCGCGCAGCGTCGGCGGGTTCGCATCGATCACGCGGGTCGCCGTCTCGATCGGCCCGGGTTCTTTCACGGGCATCCGGATCGGTGTTGCGGCCGGACGCGGCATCGGCCTGGCCTGCAAGGTGCCCGTCGTGGGCGTGTCCACCCTTTCGGCGCTCGCGGCGCCGTCAATCACGGCAGGCGTCCGTCCGCCCGTCGTGGCCGCCATCGACGCCCGCCACGGCAATGTCTATGTGCAGAGCTTCGGCGCCGCCGGCGAAACCTTGTTCGGCCCTTTCCTTCTACCTGCGGCCGAGGCGGCAGGCTCTCTGGGAAGCGGGCCGCTGTGCCTCGTGGGCTCGGGCGGTCCGCTGATCGCAATCGCCGCGCGGTCGCTCGGCATCGGCGTCGAGGTGGACGAGAACAGTTCCGTTCCGGACATTGTCTTCGTGGCGCGGCTCGGCAGTTTTGCCGATCCGGACCAAGCGCTGCCGCGCCCGCTTTATCTCAAGCCACCGGATGCGAAGCCGTCCGCTGCAGGCTCGCTGCTCCGTGCGACGTAGTCTTCCATGATGTTCCGGAAAGCCAAGCCTTTCCAAGTGCAACCGCTCGACCAGGAGTTCGCCGACGAGTGCGCCCGGCTTCACGCCGCAGCCTTTCCCCATCCCTGGAGCGCCCACGAATTCGAGCGCCTGATCGGCGCCGAAAGCTCGTTCGGCGAGGCGGCTGTCGAGTCCCGGTCGAGGAAGCTTTTGGGCTTCGTCCTGTCCCGCCGCGCCCTCGACGAGGCCGAAATCCTGACGGTCGCGGTCGACGCCGCGCGCCGCGGCCAGGGAATCGGCCGGAGGATGCTCGACGTCCACCTGCCTCGATTGGAGCTCCAGGGTGTCAAGCTGGTATTCCTGGAGGTGGGCGAAACCAATGTCTCGGCGTTGCGCCTTTACGCGCGCCTCGGTTTCGTCGAGGTGGGGCGCCGGCAGGGGTATTATCGGTCGGCGGCCGGCCGCCAGGTGACGGCGATTGCCATGCGCCGCATGATCGCCTGATCGCCGGTGACCAGGACGGTCCCGGTCCATGTTTTTCCTGCCCGATCCGGTTTTTGTTCGTGTTGTCGTCGAAAATCCGTAAGATAAGGCCTGTAGGCCACTCTTCTGGCCATAGCGCGGACCCATGACGGATCAGATTCTTCGACGGAACTTCTCCCCCGCGGCTGGGGGCGCTGAGCACGGCGTGGCCGGTCAGGACAACCGCAAGCTGTTCATCAGATCCTTCGGCTGCCAGATGAACAGTTACGATGCCGCCAGAATGGCGGACATCATGGCGCCGGAGGGGTTCACCGAAACGACCACGATCGAAGATGCCGATCTGATCGTGCTGAACACCTGCCACATTCGGGAGCGCGCCGCGGAAAAGATCTATTCCGAATTGGGCAAGATCCGCGAGATGAAAGACGCGGCCCCGGGCCGCCGCGTGACGCTTGCGGTGGCGGGCTGCGTGGCGCAGGCCGAGGGCGCCGAGATCATCCGACGCCAGAAGGCCGTCGATCTCGTGGTCGGGCCGCAGAACTATCACCGCCTTCCCGAACTTGTGCGGCGGGCGCGATGCGGCCAAGCGGTCGTCGAAACCGAGTTCCCGGTCGAAAACAAGTTCGATCACCTCGTCTCGCCTGCGCCTGCCAAGACGCGATCGCGCGGCGTAGCGGCTTTCGTCACGGTTCAGGAAGGTTGCGACAAGTTCTGCACGTTCTGCGTGGTCCCATACACCCGCGGCGCCGAAAGCTCGCGCCCTCCCGACGCCGTGGTGAGCGAGGTCGAGACGCTGGTGGCGGCCGGGGTCCGCGAGGTGACGCTGCTCGGGCAGAACGTCAACGCCTATCATGGCGCCGACGGGGCCGGCAGAGGCTGGTCGCTGGCGATGCTGGCACGGCGCCTTGCGGACATACCGGGGCTGCTGCGCATCCGTTACACGACGAGCCACCCCAGCGACATGGGCGACGACCTCATCGAGGCCCATCGCAGCGTCGGCGCGCTGATGCCTTTCCTGCATCTGCCCGTGCAGTCAGGATCGGATCGCATTCTGGCCGCGATGAATCGCAAACACACCGCGGCCGAATACGTCGCGCTGATCGCACGCATTCGCACCAGCCGCCCGGACATCGCTCTTTCTTCCGACTTCATCGTCGGGTTTCCGGGCGAAACCGAAGAGGATTTCGCTCAGACCTTGGCTCTCGTCGAAACGGTCGGTTTCGCCTCGACCTTTTCGTTCAAATATTCGCCCCGACCCGGCACGCCGGGGGCCGGGCTTACCCAGGTTGACGAGGAGGTCAAGCGCGACCGCTTGGCACGTCTGCAAGCCGTTCTCGAAGCCCGACGCAGCGCCTTCAACGCCGCAGCGGTCGGGCGCAGAGTCGAGGTGCTGTTCGAAAAGGCGGGACGCCATCCGGGCCAGTTCGGCGGCAGGACACCTCACCTGCAGGCCGTTCACGTCGATGCGGACGCCAGTCTCATCGGCACGGTTCGTACGGTCGAGATCATCTCCGCCGGGCCGAATTCGCTGTACGGACGACTTGCGGACCGCGCCGCCGATGCGAGCGGACCGGCCAGCCGATGAGAACACCGGACCGCAATCCGCCTCAGCGGCGCGCCATCCGGGACGGCCTTCCCGCACCCGGCCCGCCGCGCGCGGTTCCGCCACCGGCGGAAGCCACCGAAGGCGGCGCGGCCGAGGTGACGCTCGCTTTCGACGACAACCGCCTGACCTCGCTGGTGCTCGGCCAATATGATCAGAATATCGCCAAGCTGGAGCGGCGCCTGGGCGTCGTGGCCAACGCCAATGGCAACCACGTCGTCGTGCAGGGGACGCCGGAAGCCTGCGAACAGGCCCGCCGCGTGCTCGAGTCCTTGTACGACAGGGTCAAGCTGGGGCAGCCGATCAGCCTCGGGGATGTCGACGGCGCCATCGAGGAAGGCACGCTGCAGGGCACGCTGTTTCCGAAAGAGGCGGAACTCGACCGCCTGGTGTTCGACGAGATCCGCACCCGCAAGCGCGGCCCCGTCAAGGCCAGGACCGCGGCGCAGGATTTTTACCTGCGGGCCTTGAAGAAATATGAACTGGTGTTTGCCGAAGGGCCTGCCGGCACCGGCAAGACTTGGCTCGCGGTCGGCCATGCGGTAGCACTGCTCGAGCGCGGGGTGGTCGAGCGACTGATCGTGTCCCGCCCTGCGGTGGAAGCCGGCGAGCGGCTCGGCTTCCTGCCCGGCGACATGCGCGAGAAGGTCGACCCCTATCTGCGACCGATCTATGACGCCTTGCATGAGTTCATGGACGCGCGCACTGTGGAACGCGGCCTGCAGACCGGCATGATCGAGGTCGCGCCCTTGGCTTTCATGCGGGGACGCACGCTGACCAACGCGGTCGTGCTGCTCGACGAGGCGCAGAACGCGACCTCGGTGCAGATGAAGATGATGCTGACGCGTCTCGGCGAAGGCTCGCGCATGATGATCAATGGCGATCCGTCCCAGACCGATCTGCCGCCCGGCACCAAATCCGGACTGAAAGAAGCCATCGAGCTCTTGTCGGGCCTCGAAGGCATCGGCCACGTGGCGTTCCGGGAAAGCGATGTCGTGCGGCACGACCTCGTGCGTCGCATCGTGGCGGCCTACGAGGCGGGCGCTCGACGCAACTCGGAGGCCGCGAAACTTCCCCGATGAGTGTTACCATCGATCTGTCGGTCGCG
>JBBPYT010000329.1:0-5534 GCA_038199665.1 Hyphomicrobiales bacterium | reverse complement strand
GCCGCTTCAACAACCGCAGGATCTCCTCTCCGACGAGCTGGTCGAGGGCGGACGTGACTTCGTCGCAGATGATCAGATCGGGTTCGGCGGCGAGCGCACGGGCGATCGAAACGCGCTGCTTCTGCCCGCCGGACAGTTCCGTCGGATAGCGGGTAATGAAGCTTTCCGGCAGATCGATCAGCCGAAGAAGCTCTACGACGCGTGCCTGCACCTGTTCGGACGATCGGTTAAAGTAGAAGCGGACCGGGCGGCCGATGATGTCGAGCAGGGTCTGGCGTGGATTGAGGGCCACATCCGGGATCTGGTAGATCATCTGGATGCGACGAAGCTGCTCCTTCGACCGGTCGGCGAGGCGTGCCGGCAGGGATTGGCCGTTGAAGCGCAGGTCGCCCGCGCCACGGGGCAGAAGACCCACGATGACACGGGCCAGAGTGCTCTTGCCCGATCCGGATTCGCCCACAACGGCCAGGGTGTCGCCACGCCAGACCTGAAGGCTGACATCCTTGATCACATTGGCGAACTTGGCATAGCTCGCCGACACGTGCTCGACCCCCAGCAGCGGAAGCTCGTTCGCTTGGGCCGTTGCCGAAGAAGTGTGCCCGAAGGTCCGCTCGGCAACGAGCCTGCGGGTATAATCCTCCTTCGGCGCGTAGAGTACCTGCGCCGCGGCCCCGAATTCGACCATGCGCCCGTAGCGCAGCACCATGATGCTGTCGGCGATCTGGGCCACCACGGCGAGATCATGCGTGATGTAGAGCGCGGCGGTGCCGTGCTCCCGGATCAGCTTCTTGAACGCCGCGAGCACCTCGACCTGGGTGGTGACGTCGAGCGCGGTCGTAGGCTCGTCGAAGACCAGGAGGTCGGGTTTTGCGGCCATGGCCATGGCCGCCATGGCGCGCTGCAATTGCCCTCCCGAGACCTGGTGGGGATAGCGGTCGCCGAACGTCTCGGGCTTGGGAAGGTCCAGCTCCTTGAAGAGGCCCACGGCGGTGGTCTTGGCCTCGGCCGAGCCCATCAGGCCCTGGCGCAACGCAACCTCGCAAACCTGCTCCATGATGGTCATGGACGGGTTGAAGGATGCTGCGGCACTTTGCGCGATATAGGCCACGCCGTGGCCGCGCAGGTCCCTACGCTCGGACGCCGACATGTTGCGAATGTCGCGGCCTTCGAACACCAGCGCGCCGCCGGTGATGAAACAGCCCGAGCGCGTATAGCCCAGCGTCGACAGGCCGATGGTCGACTTGCCGGCCCCGGACTCCCCGATCAGCCCCAACACCTCCCCGCGCTTGAGCGTGAAGGACACGTCGTCCACCAGCACGGAATTGCCCCGCTCGGATAGCGCCTCGATCCTGAGCTTGTCGACGTTGAGGATTTCCTCGCCCCGGCGCTCCACGGTCATGCGCCTTCTCCATGGCCCTTGGAATGGATCGACAGCATCCAATCGACGACGAAATTCACCCCGATCGTCAACAGCGCGATGGCTCCCGCCGGATAGAGCGGCGCCGGGGAGTCGAGGTTGATCATGTCGCGGTAGTCCTTGACCATGCTGCCCCAGTCGGCGAGGGGCGGCTGGATGCCGAGGCCAAGAAAGCTCAGTGCCGCGATCAACAGAAAGGTGAAGCAGAACCTGAGGCCGAACTCGGCCACCAGCGGCGGCACGGCATTGGGCAGGATTTCCCGGCTGATGATCCACCACAGGCCTTCACCGCGCACCTTCGCGGCCTCGACGAATTCGAGCGCCGCGATGTTCATGGCCACGGCACGCGCCAGCCGGAACACGAGTGTTGCATTGAGCAGCGCGATGGTGACGACCAGGACCGGCAGATCCGTCCCGAGGACCGACAGGACCATGAAGGCGGAGATCAGGATCGGCATCGACAACAGAAGATCGACGACGCGCGACAGCAGCATATCGACCCAGCCGCCGACCGCCGCTGCGGTAAAGCCGCATACGATGCCGATGAAAAACGCGAGAACGGTGATGAGAGCCGACAACCCGATCGACAATCGGGCTCCGTAAAGCAGGCGGCTGACGATATCGCGGCCCAGGTTGTCGAGCCCTAGCCAAAACTGAGAGCTTGGGTCCGCCCAGGCATCGCCCACAATATCCGCCTGGCCGTGCGGCGCGATGAGCGGCGCCAGAACCGCGGCGGCAATGTTCAGAACGATGATGGCCAGACCGATCGTCGCCGTGATGTTGAGCTTGTATCCGAACAGCCGCATGTTGCCTCCCATCCCTCGGCGGATGGCATCCTGCTTGCGACCCGCGGAAGCGCCGCCGACGCCCGTCACCGCGGATGCCGGAGGCGGGGGTTGCTCATGATGGCCAGAATGTCGGCGGTCATATTCAGCAGGATGAAGGCGCCCGCGAAGATCAAGCCGCAGGCCTGGACGACCGGCACGTCGTGCTTGGAAACGGCGTCGACCATCAGCTGGCCAAGCCCCGGGTAGACGAAGACCGCCTCGACCACCACGACGCCCGTCACCAGGTAGGCAAGGTTGAGCGCAATCACGTTGATGATGGGCGCCAAAGCATTGGGAAAGGCGTGCTGAGCCACGATCCGCCACTTCGGCAGTCCCTTCAGCATCGCCATCTCGATGTAAGGGCTGGCCATGACCGACAGCACGGAGGCACGCGTCATGCGCATCATGTAAGCCACGATAACCAGGACCAGCGTCAACATGGCCAGGAACGTCAGGTTCAGGCGTTCAAGCAGTCCGGTGTTGCTTGTGACATTGGCGAGCGAAGGAAACCATCCGAGCCCGACCGCAAAATACTTCACCAGGACATAGGCCAGGAAATATTCCGGGACCGAGATCGTCATCAGAGTCACGACGTTCACAAGCCGGTCGTAGATACCTCCCTGGCGAATGGCCGCCAGCAGGCCCAGCACCACTGCCAGAGGGACCGAGATGATGGCAGCGTAGAGTGCCAGGAACAAAGTGTTCTTGAGCCGGGGCGCGATCTCGTCCGCGACATCGCGATTGTTGGCCAGCGAGCGGCCGAGATTGCCGTGCGCCACGCCGCCGAGCCATTCGCCGTAGCGCACGTAGGCCGGGCGCTCGAGCCCGAGTTCCTTGCGCATGGCCGCAAGGGATTCCGGGGTCGCGTTGTTCTGCAGAATGGCGGAGGCCAGGTCGCCCGGCAGGATCTCCGTGCCCGCAAAGATGAGCACGGAAGCCGCGAAGAGCGTCAAGAGGCCGAGTGCGAAGCGTTGCGCGACCAGCTTCAGCAAGGCTCACCCCTTCAGGAAGGCTTTTTCGGCAATGCGACCGTTATCCATGTCGAAGCCGCTGTGCGGCGTATGTCCTCCGACCTTCTTGCTGTGCGCGTCGAGCCAGTCGCGGAAGCAAGGAATGAGCGTTCCCCCCTCGTCCCGCAACAGTTCCTGCATGGCCCAGATCGAGTTCTTGCGCTTCGCTTCGTCCGTTTCGGCCTGAGCATCGGCAAGGAGCTTGTCGAATTTTTCGTTGTTCCAGTGCGATTCGTTCCACGGAGCGCCGCTCTTGTAGGCGATGCTCAGCATCTGGGTCGCGGCGGGACGGCCGCCCCAATAGCTCGCCACGAACGAGCCTTTGAGCCAGACGTTATCGAAATAACCGTCCGCCGACTCCTTCTTCACCTGGATCGGGATGTCATCCTTTCCGGCGGTCGCCTGCAAAAGGGTCGCCATATCGACGGCACCGTTGAAGGCCGCATCCGACGTTTGAAGAACGATCTTGGGGTCCGAGATGCCGGCCTTCTTGAAGTGGAACTTGGCTTTCTCGGGGTCGTATTTGAGTTGGGCCAGTTCGGAATTGAAATAGGGATCGCTCCGCGGGATCGGATGGTCGTTGCCGAGGGTGCCGTAGCCGCTGAACAGCGTCTTGATCATCTGCTCTCGATCGACCGCATATTTCAGCGCCTGGCGCAGATCGAGGCTGGTATAGGGATCACGGTCGACCATCATGGCCATGACCGGGTACCAGCCACCGGCCGCGCGCACGATCTCGAGCGTCGGGCTTTTCTCGATGCGGGATACCGTCTTGGGATCGGCACGGTTGATGACGTCGACCTGGCCGGAGATCAGCGCGTTCATGCGGGCGCTGGTGTCGTTGATCACGTTGTACTCGACGGTATCGACATAGCCGCGATCCGGCTTCCAGTATTTTCCGGGTTTCTTGAGCGCGATGCGCACGCCGGGGTCGAAGGCCTCCAACGTGAAAGCTCCGGTGCCGACGGGCTTGGCCCAATCGGTAAAGCCGTTCGGCACCATCATGACGTGATAGTCGGTCAGGATGGTCGGGAAATCGGCGTCGCCGGCGGCGAGTGTCACCTGGATCTGGTATTTGTCGAGCTTCTTGACATCCGAAATGGCCTTCATCGGGCCGGCGGCGCCCGACTTGGTATCGCCGCGGTGCAGGTTCAGCGAATAGACCGCATCGTCGGCGTCGAATTCCTTGCCGTTGTGGAATTGGATGCCCTTGCGGAGCGTGAAGATCCACTCGGCCGCGCCCGGCTTGGGCTCGAACTTCTCGGCAAGCTCCGGGACGGGACGGTTGTCGGGGGCGTTCTCGACGAGGCCGTTGAAGATGCCGAACAGCACGTCGATCATCACCGAATCGTTTGCGGCGAGCGGGTTCAGGCTATCTGTCGTGCTGCCGCCACCAAGGCCGAGACGCAATGTTCCGCCGGGCTTTCCTTGTTCGGTCGCGGCGAGTGCATCGGCGCTCGCGAGGAGGCCCGAAAGCATCGGCGCCGTGGCGCCGACCGCCAGAGCACGGCCGATCAAGTCTCGCCGCGACAGCCGCCCCGCCGAATGCAGGCGCTTGAGATAGTCCAACTCGCTCATGTGCTGTCGTCCCTACTCTTGGATCCGTATCGGCTGGGCGGTTCAGAACGCTCGCCCGGCCGGCATCCGGGCATAATCGTGATGAAATCGGGCAGCTGTCAAATGAACAACCGGCGGGGTCCAAACTAAAATTGGGTGGCCCCATCTGAAGGAGGCGGTGGCCCTTCCGCTAAGGGATAGCCTAGGCGGTCGATCCAAGCATCTGAGATATATCAGGTAGCGTCAAACCAGCCCCAGCAGGGTAGTGGGTCCATTGAGCCGGCGGGAACGCGCTGTCGAAAGCTCTCACCCATCGCAGAGTGTGCCAATGTCGCTGAAGGCACAAACCAGAGGGGCTCAGCATGTCGGTCGTAGCGGTGTTCAAGTACCAAGTCGCACCGGGGCGCATTGGGGGGCTTCATGTCCAAGTTCGGTCAAGCGGCTGACCAGAAGTTCACAAGCGAGGTGATGCCTAAGTCGTGTCGGCTTTTTAGGAGCACTGTTCCGGGCCTGGACACCGGCCCGGTTATCATGACGATCGAATATGAAGACATGGCCGCCTAGGGCGCGAGAACAGCCTTCGAAAACGCAAACGAGGCCAAGCCCGACTCGCCCCAAAACCCTGATCGGTCGAGCTGCTGACCGAAATTTCAAACTGACCCATTACCCCCGGCAGGGCGCACCCGAAGGCTCGTGGCGGTTCAGGTCCCCCTCGAGGTCCCG
>JBBPYT010000328.1:0-14535 GCA_038199665.1 Hyphomicrobiales bacterium | reverse complement strand
CTGGACATGTTCGTGCTGAACGACGCATCCAAGGCCGCGGTCGAGAAGGCGCGTCGGCAGGTCAAGCGCAGCAAGGCGCATGAACCCGTGGATGGAGCGGAGGAGATCGAGATCTCGGCATAGACTGGCCTCGGTGCATTGTCAGGACCTGGGTACACGGTCGGCGCAGAGCCTGGATCGCGCCCCAAAGAGTAGTGCGTGAAAAGCTCCCCCGATGGCTGAACACCGTTCTCGAATTCGGCTGGCCGGAGTGATAGCGCGCCTCCGCGCTATTTTTCCAAGCTGGTCCAAGAGGCTTCGCGTCATCGTCGGTGAGCATCGGGCCGCAAGACGCGAGGGGTTGCGTTAGGGCGTCCAAACCGCTCGTCTGTTTCGACCTTGATGGCGGCCGGTCGATCGGGGCCGATTGAGCCAGGGTGGTCGAGATTGCCTGCGGGCTATGCTCCAGGCGGCGTCGCGAGACCGCGCGGCGAAGCGTCGAGGGCGGTTTGTCTTCCCCCGCGTCGGACCGCGGCGGCCCGAAACGCCCGATCACCACCCCGAGCCCGTAGACCACCGCTCCAGCCCAGCAATCAGCCCCGCTTGGACGCATCGAAAGCTGTTCTTTCCCATCTTGGAAATGCCGGGATTTGGACGTCTCCCGCTTTCTTGAAGGCGATCTTCGCCCAAATGTGCCGTTGCGCTCCCCGCCCCCGCCACCTCCGGCAGCCACCCGCAACAGGACAAGCCGACGCTGAGGAACATTAAGCATTCATTGTACCTCCTACGGTAGCTTTGTAGCCGCAAGTAGACCCTAGGATGGTTGGCAACCAATGAGCGGAAGTATCACGGGGACACCGAACGCCTCGCGCCTGGACCTGGCCCCGAAGTTGAAAGTCGCCCTTGTGGCGACGACAGTGTCGCTCGCTTATTTCACTGTCGCGGCGGTGGCGGTCTCCAGCTTCGGCACGAACACCCCGATCTGGTTCGCGAACGCGATCGCGCTCACGGCGCTGTTGCGTCACAGGCCCCTGGCCTGGCCGCTCCTCCTGATCGGGGTCGGCATCGCCGACGCGATGGCGATACACCTTTACGGCAGTGGTCCACCCGTGCTGCTCGCAATGTGCGATCTCATCGAGATCCTGCTCGCCGCCGCGGCCATACGGCTTTCCGGCGGGCTCCAGCCACCGCTCTTCGCAGGGTGGCAGCTGGCACGATTCATCCTTGCTTTCCTGCTCGCCCCGGTTGTCAGCTCCGCCCTGGGGTCCGGGCTGCTCACCCTCACCGATGGAGATCCCTACGTCGAAGGCTGGATCACCTGGTACTCAGCCTCGTCCCTCGGGCTTCTGATCGTGACGCCGTTCCTTTTGAGCTGGTCCGACCCGGAGCTGCGTCGCAACGAACTCACCCGCGACCTCTTTCCGAAAGCGCTGCTCCTCAACAGCCTCTTGGGGGCGGTCGCATTCGTTATCTTCCGACAGAGCAACGGCGAATTGCTGTTCCTGATATTTCCCGTCCTGCTCTTGGTCACCTGGGGCAGCGGGTTGTTGGGCGCCACCACCGGGGCGATCACCCTTACAGCCATCGGCGTGTGGTTCACCGTTCGCGGCGAGGGCGCGATTGTCGCGTTGGTCTTCCCCGTAACGGGCGTAGCCGAGCGCATTCAGGGCCTGCAGTTCTATCTCGCGGCAGTCCTGCTATCGAGCCTGCCGATGGCGGTGGTGCTCGGACAACTGCGCCGAGCCAAGGTGGCTGCCGAGGCGGCCAGCCAGGCAAAGGCGCAATTCCTCGCCACCATGAGCCATGAGATCCGCACGCCGCTAAACGGCGTGATCGGAATGACCGGCCTCCTCTTGAATACGCATCTCTCCGAGCAGCAGCGCACCTATGCCGACACGGCGCGCCAATCCGGGGAAACGCTGCTCGGGGTCATCAACGACGTCCTGGATTTCTCCAAGATCGAAGCCGGAAAGATCGATCTGGAGGTCATGGATTTCGATCTCTACGACACCGTCGAAGGCGTTACGGGCATGGTCGCGATGCGCGCCACCTCGAAGGGCTTGGAACTGGCGAGCCTGATCGAGCACGAGCTTCCGCAGCGCCTGAGCGGTGATCCATTCCGGTTGCGGCAGGTCCTGATCAACTTCGCCTCGAACGCGTTGAAGTTTACCGAACGGGGCGAGATCGTCATCAGGGCGAAGCGGCAGACGGATGCCGATGGCCGCAGCATGATCCGCTTCGAGGTCTCGGACACAGGCATCGGTCTTTCGCCGAGCCAGACATCCGGTATTTTCGAGGCCTTCACGCAAGCGGACCTTTCCACGACCAGGAAGTACGGCGGCACTGGCCTGGGGCTGGCCATCTCGTCGAAGCTCGTCGAGCTGATGGGCGGCAAAATCGGGGTCGAGAGCGAGTTCGGCAAAGGAAGCACCTTCTGGTTCACCGTGCCGCTGGTGGAAGCCTCGGCTCCCGCACTGCCCCGCGCGGCCCTCAGCGGAATGCGCGTTCTCGCGGTCGACGACAATGCCGTGAACCGGGCCATCCTGCACGAGCACATCATCGGATGGGGGATGCGCAACGGCAGCGCGGATTCCGGCGCCGACGCGCTCGACCTGTTGCGAACCGCCGCCGCAAGCGGCGTGAAATACGATGTTGCGATCCTCGACATGCAGATGCCGGTGATGGACGGTCTTGGTCTCGCTCGCGCCATCAAGGCCGACCCGGCGATCGCCGATGTGCGGCTGATCATTCTGAGCTCCATCGGCGACAATGAGATCTTGCACGCAAGCCGGGAAGCGGGGGTCGATGCCTGCCTGACCAAGCCGGCGCGTCAATCGGAGCTCTACGATTGCCTGGCGCGCGTCATGGCGCCCCGTGTTCTCGAAGGCGAATTCATCCGGGTCGAACCCACGGCCGCAACGGAGCGCTATGAGGATCTGCTTGAGCGACGCCGGGGCATCCGCCTCCTCGTCGCGGAGGACAGCCCCGTCAATCAGCAGGTGGCTTTGGGGGTCCTCGCGAGCCTCGGCTACGCGGCGGACGTTGTGGCCAACGGTCTTGAGGCCGTCAAGGCGAGCGAACGCGGGCATTATGCTGCGATCCTCATGGATTGTCAGATGCCGGAGATGGACGGCTACACCGCGACCCGGGAGATTCGAGCCCGCGAACGAGAGGGCGGGCACATCCCCATCATCGCCCTGACGGCGGACGTCGTGACAGACGCCCGGGTCAAGAGCCTGGCTGCGGGAATGGACGACTACGTCACCAAGCCGATCAACCCTGAGGAACTGGCCACCGCCTTGGAACGCTGGGTTCCTGTGGTGCCGCAGCATCGGCCAAGCGGTCCGGAGGCCAAGGCAAGCGAGGGCCCCCTGGACCATGCCGTGCTCGACAGGCTTCGCAGCCTGGAGAAAACGACCCCCGGCCTGCTGAAGAACGTAGCAGGCCTCTTCCTTCAGGACATGCCGCCCCGGCTCGAAGACCTCAGGGACGCCATGCTCAAGGACGATGCGGCGCGGCTGGCACGGCTTGCTCACGCGATGAAGAGCAGCGCGGCAAATCTGGGGGCCCGCGGCATGGCGGCGATCTGCGCCGACGTGGAGGCCCAAGCGGAAGCGGGCAATCTCGCATCCGCTCCAGCCCGGGTCTCCGATCTCGGGGACGAATTCGAGCGGGTCCGGGCAGCACTCCTGGATCATTCGCTGGCGGCTTAAGGATGCGCGTCCTTATCGCTGAAGACGACCATATCTCGCGTCTGATTCTCGAAGCCGCGGTTTCGCAGCTCGGGCACGAATTCGTATCCGCGGCAGACGGTCAGGAAGCCTGGCGTTTGTTCCAAGCGACAAAGATGGACGCCGTCATCAGCGATCGGTCGATGCCGTTGATGGACGGCCTGGAGCTTTGCCGGCGCATCAGGGCGGCGCCCGGCGCCGGATACCCCTATTTCATCTTCCTGACTTCGCTCGACGACAAGCCCCGCATTACCGACGGTATGAACGCCGGGGCGGACGATTACCTGAGCAAGCCGTTCGATCCGGACGAACTGTCCGCGAGACTCATCGTGGCGGCGCGCATCACGGAACTCTACCGGCAACTCGCGGTCCAACAATCCGAGCTGGAGCTGCTCAATCGCAAGCTGTTCGATCAGGCCAGGATCGACCCGCTGACCCAGCTCGGGAGCCGTCTCAAGCTTGCCGAGGATCTCGAAGTCCTGTCGGCACGGGTCGAGCGGTATTCGGAGCGATATTGCGCCGTGATGTGCGATGTCGACCATTTCAAGCTGTTCAACGACACCTATGGGCATCTTGCCGGGGATGAGGTGCTGCGAAGGGTGGCCAGCACGCTCGCCAAGGGATGCCGCGGCGGAGACCAGGCCTATCGCTACGGCGGCGAGGAATTCCTGCTCGTGCTGCCGGCGCAGTCGCTCGACGGCGGCCACAGGAGCGCCGAGCGCCTTCGGGTCGCCGTGGAAGCACTGAACATACCGCATTCGGCAAGCCCATCGAAAAGGGTGACGGTCAGCATGGGCGTTGCGATGCTTGCGGCAGGCCGGGGAAAATCGGCGGTCGCAGGGGTCGAGCACGCGGACGCTGCCCTCTATCGGGCCAAGCGGCTGGGACGCAATCGCGTGATGGTCGACCGCATTCCAGCGGAGTGACTCGGCCTGCTCCCGACGCACGGCGGATCGCTCCACGCCATTCTTGTCGAAAAGGGCCGTTCTCGTGTCGTAGGTCCCACGTCAATGCGGCGCCCTCGTCATCGGCACCAGCTTTCAACGGCTAGGGCGATCGCCTTGGTGCAGTCGACGAGATCGCGGATCGACACCTGTTCATTCGGTTGGTGCGCCTGTGCGGGGTCACCGGGGCCGAAGTTGACGGTCGGCGTCTGACCTAGGCCGGTCGGCAGGCCGATATCGCTGTGCGCCCCGAAGCCAGACAACACGGGCGACAAGTTCGCTTGCGCCACAGCGGCCTGGAACGCACGGACGAAGGCATGGTCGGCCGGCACTTCGGCGCAATCGGCATCGAGAATCCATTCGACCCGGGCCGGTTTCTGGCGGAGATAGGGGTCGGCCTGGCACACTTGCATGATGTGGCCTTCCACCTCACGCTTGACGCGTCCGCCCAGGCCGAACTCGTCCTTCTCGTGCGGCAGATATTGTACGTCGATGATGATTTCGCCCTTCCCTGCCATGGACGATGGGTGCTCGCCCGCCTTGATCTGAGTAACGATGATCTGGTTCGGCAAATCCATTAGCGGATGGTTCTTGACGGGATCGAACATCCAGCGGCGGTTCAGGATGTCGATGCCGTCAAGCATTTGGCGGCAGAGTTGGATCGCGTCGACCGGGCCGCTGTCGTGCCAGGCGTTGGGCGTCAGCTCCGCGTGACCGCCGATGCCGTCGATGATGATGCGACCCCAGAGAATGCCGTGGCAGAGCGGCGCGATGCGGTTCGCGGTGGGCTCGGTCATGATGCCCGCGTCGGCCTTGAAGCCGCGGTCGACCGTGGCGAGAGACCCCATACCGCCGATCTCTTCATCCACGACAGTGGAGAAGACCACGTCGCCCGCGAGCAGAACCCCGATCTCCCTGAGGATTTCGACCGACATGAGCATGCAGGCGACGCCGCCCTTCATGTCTACCGTGCCGCGACCCTTGACGAAGCCACTTTCCACCACGGGCGTGAACGGATCGGTGCGCCAATGTTCCGGCGCCCCTGGCGGCACGACATCGATATGGCCGGTCAGCATGATCGAGCGCCCGCCACCGGTGCCTTTGAGCGTGCCGCCGAGATTGGGGCGGCCCTCGAAGGTGCGGCCTTTGTTGGCGCCGGGCCGACCTTCGTATTTCGCGTAGAGCACGGGTCCGTTCGGGTCCCACAGGTCGGTCCCGAAGCCGAGCGCTTGGAGTCGCCTCTGAAGGTAGAGCTGGCAGTTACGCTCGCCGGGCCCAGCCTCCTTCGGGTTGCTTTTCACCACGGAGGGAAAGGCCACGAGGTCGCAGAGCGTCTGCACGATGCGATCCGAATGGGCTTCCGCCATCTCGGAAATTCGTGAAACAAGATCGGCCAAAGCGTCGTCTCCCAATTTCAACCTTGAGGCGCTGAGAAGCGGTCTGCCAGGAGCACCGAGATCAGCAGCGCGCCGACGATACCGACTTGCCAGATGGTGTTGACGTTGAGTTGCAGAAGTCCAGTCTGAAGCGTGACCAGCAGCAGCACGGCGGCGAGCACACCGCCGACGCCGCCGCGACCGCCGAAGATACCGATGCCGCCGAGCATCGCCGCCGTGAGCGAGGTCAGTTCCAGGTTCTGCCCGATATTGGGCCGGCCGCTGCCCAGCCACGCCAGCGAGACGAGGGCCGCTGTCCCGGCGCAGAGGCCGCTGATGGTGTAAGCAAGCCGGCGGACGCGATCGACGTCGATGCCGACAAGGCGAGCCGCCCGCTCGTTATGCCCGAGGGCGTAGATCCAGCGGCCCCACGACGTGAAGGCGAGAATGATGCCGGCGATCAGAAAGGCTGGCAGGGCCATGGTCACGAAGGGCAGCGGCACGGCGCCGATCGCTCCGCGACCCCAGGGGACGAGCCATGCCGGCACACCGCTCTGCGCTGCGCCGTTGGTCAAGGCCACGGCGAGCCCGGAATAGACATAGAACGTACCGAGCGTGACGATGAGGGGCAGGATTCCGAGTCGGGTCACCAACAGTCCGTTGAACCAGCCGAGTGCCGCTCCTGCGGCAAGGCAGGTCGGCGGCAGCAGCCAATCCGGCATTCCGTTTTTGAGCCCCAGCATAACGAGGACCACAGACAGGGAGGCGGCTCCGCCTACGGAGAGGTCGATGCCCCCGCCACCGCAGAGCACGACCAGTGATTGCCCAAGCGCGACAAGGGCCAGCAAGGTTGAAAATTGCAAGACGGTCGTGATGGTGGAGGCCGCGAAGGCGCTCGGTTTCAGAACAAGCAGACCGGCGGCGACCACGATCCACAGGGCGCAAAGGAGCGGGGCCGTCACCGAACGTCCGCGCAGGTTTGCAGCAAAGGTCATGGCTGCACTCGCGCCAAGGGCCAGCCCAGCCGCGCCGCAGGCAACCGGCCGTTCACGGCCTCGACCCCGAGCACGGCAAGTAGCAACCCGCCTGTCACGACCGGCTGCAAGAGCGAAGGCACGCCGACGAGAAGAAGGCCGTTCTGCACGATGCGCAAGAGAAGCACGCCCAAAACCGTGCCGAGCAGGGAACAGCGACCCCCGGTAACGCTGGTGCCGCCCAGAACCACGGCCGCAATGGCTTCCAGCGCCAGCGTGCCGCCGATCGTCGTCGCGACGTTACGATAGGTGGCGACGTAGAAGGCGGCGGCCAGCCCGCAGAGCGCGCCGTTGAGCACGAAAGCGATCATCCGGGTGCGGGTCACGGCGACGCCCGACAGACGGGCGCGCTCCTCGGCACTGCCGATGCTGAGCAGATGCAGGCCGAAAGGCATGCGGCGCAGCGCCAGCCAGATCACAAGATAGGCGGCCGCAATGACCGCCATCGCAACAGGAATGCCGAGCGGTCGGGCCGCGAGAAGGTCGGTCAGCCCCGACGGCAAGCCGGAGAGCCAAGAGCCGCCCAGTACGAGAAATATGGCGGCGCGATACACCCCAAGGAGCCCCAGCGTACCGACGATGGCGGGGACGCGGCCGACCACTACGACGGCAGCGGTCACCAGGCCCAATAGAGTACCGACCAGTGGCCCGACAAGACCGGCAACGAGCGGCGGCCAGTCGGCCTGAAGCGCCCGGCCCACGCCGATGGCGGCAAGTCCCAGCACCATGCCGACGGAGACGTCGATGCCCCCCATCGCCAGCAGCACGGTGGTGCCGAGCCCAACGAGAAGCAGTTCCGTGCTGTTGCGCAGCACGGTGAAGACATTGTCGGGCGTCGCGAAGGACGGCGATGCGGCTGCGAAAACCAGGACCGCCAGAAGGCAGGCGGCGAGCAAGGTCGCCTCCCGGCCTCCGAACATCCGCTGGATCAGGGACCGCATCGCCCGGCACTCAGAACTTGAACTTGTCGACGTTCTCGGCCGTAAAGACGGCCGGGTCGCCGAGCAGGAGCACGCCGGTCGCCTTGTCGTAAGTCACGGGATGGCTCAGGCCCTCTACAGTGTTGCTGGCTTCGAACGATTTACCGTCGATGAGCCGCTTGCCGGCCCAGACCGTCAGATAGCCAAGTTCGGACGGGTCCCACAGGACCGTGTAGCCGAAGGCGCCGCTCTTGAGATAGGCGCGCGCGGTGTTCGGGCTGCAATAACCTGTCCCAATCACCTTGCCGATCTTGCCCGCCGTCTCGATGGCTTGGGCCACGCCCGGGCAGGTCGTGGACGCGACGCCGATGATGCCCTTGAGGTCGGGATTGGCAGCCATCAGGTCGCTCGAAATCTGCGCGGCGCGCTCAGCGGTACCGCCTGCGAACTGCGGCGCGAGCAACATCAGCTTGGGGTATTTCTCCTTTACCCGCTGCTGCATGAAGCCGATCCATGCATTGAGATTGGAGGCCGTCGCCTCGCCCGACACGATCCCGATCTTCGCGTCTGGCCCAACACGCTTGACCATTTCGTCGATGATGCTGAAGCCAAGACCCTCGTCCGTCGCCTGGGCCACATAGACGGCGCGGCCGGACTTCGGCGCATCGCTGTCGGCTGTGAAAAGCTTCACGCCTTTGGCCTTCGCGGCTTCGACGACGGGCGCGATGCTCGATGCGTCGAGTACGCTGACCGAAACCGCGCCGACTCCTGATTCACCAGATTCTGCACGATCTGCAGCTGGTCGACGGGGTTGGTATCGACAGGGCCTGAATAGATGAACTTCACCCCAAGCGCGCCCGCCGCCTTCTTGCCGCCCTCCTCCATGGCATTGAAGTAGGGAATGCCGACGATCTGGGGCACGAACGCAACCGTATTGTGCTCGTCCGCGGCCTGCGCACCGGGATAGGCGAGAGCGAGCAAGGCTGCACCAGCGAAAAGAGAACGCATCGATTTGGACATGGGATTGCACCTTTCGAAAGGAGTACGACGCGCCTGAGTGCGTCAGGTCGTGAGTTCGAGCGCGCGTGCGTCGGGATGCGCGCCCATGATCAGGGAGACGATTTCCTCCGAGGTCGTGTCGGCACGGCGGCGTTCCGCGATCTTGCGGCCGCGGCGGAACACCACCATGCGGTCGGCGACCTCGAAGACGTCGACGAGATTGTGCGAAATGAGCACGACCGCGCAACCCCGATCGGCGAGACGACGAACCAGGCTCAAGACCTTGCGGGTTTCGGCCACCGCGAGCGCCGCCGTCGGCTCGTCCATGATGACGAGGCGAGCATCGAGGTTGAGCGCGCGGCAGATGGCGACGGCCTGCCGCTGGCCGCCCGACAGGCTGCCGACCGGAGCATCGGGATCGGCTATGTGGGCCTCGAGTTCCTCGAGCAGTGCCGCCACACGGGCCTTCATGGCGGAGCGCCGCAGAAACGGGATGCCGGCGATCCGGTTCACCTCTTCGCGGCCCAAGAACACGTTTTCCGCGATCGAGAGGTTTTCCGAAAGCGCGAGTTCCTGGAAGATCGTGGCGATGCCCGAGGCCGCCGCGTCCTGGGGCGAGGCGAAGGAGACAGGCCGTCCCTCGATCCGGATTTCGCCGCCGCTCGGCGCATGCGCGCCCGCCAGAACCTTGACGAAGGTCGATTTTCCGGCGCCGTTGTCGCCAAGCAACGCCAGAACCTCGCCCCTTTGGATGTCGAGATCGACGCCCGACAAGGCCGTGAGCGCGCCGAACCGCTTGGAAATCGCCCTGGCGGTCAAGAACGGCACAGCGTCGGTCGGCAAGGGGCGGGTCGCGGCTGCTTCGGCTGTCATTTCGGTGACGTCACCCAGCCGAGCAGGTTCGTCCACAACCTGGCATAGCCCGGCCATTCGACAAAACTCTGCGGCAACCAGTGCGGCCCGATATCGGAGGTCCAGACCGCCGTACGCCCCTTTCCGAACGTCCCCGTCACGAGCAGGGGATGGCCGCCTTGATCCTCCGGCAAGGTCGCCAGAACCTCGACGCCGACCCCCTGCTTGGGCTTCACCTCGTTTGCCCCGAGCAGCACCGGCCAATCCGTCCCAAGCCCCTCGAGAATGGGATGGTCCGGAGATCCCTTGACCTCGGCCCGGAAGCCCTCCGGGATTTCCAGCCGGTCATCATAGGGCAGGCATGTCACGGGCAGCGCTTCCTCGACCGCCGTGCGCCCCCAGCGCGCCTTGCCGTCGATACCCTGGAAGCTGAAATAGCCGCCGATCATGACGAGACCGCCCCCCGCAGCAGTCCAGTCCCGCAGCAGCTTCAGGCGATTCGGATAGGGCTTGCCGTGCAGCCAGACGTCGGGGTGCAGGAGAATGGAATTGGCGCCGATGTCGGACAGCAGGATAGCGTCATAGGCCCTCAGGCCTTCCAGCGTCGAGGGCAGGCCGTTCACCGCCTCGTGGGCGGGCATGTAGGTCAGTTCGAAGGGACTGTCCTTCAAGGCCGCGACCAACGGCTCCGCCCCGAGGTGGAACGTCACGCTGCCGAACTGGTCGAAGCCTTTGTAATGCGTGGCCGAACTCATCCAGCTTTCGCCGACCAGCAGGATTCTCTTCTTGTCGCTCATCGGGGTTTTCCGTTTCTAGGCAGGTCCAGATCGGGCGCCGGCAATGTCGAAGAGACCTTCACCGCCGAAGCCCGGCCATGAAGCGGCGCACGCGGTCGGGGTCGACCGGGTTCCACCACACGCCGTCGTGCTTCAAGGACGACGCGACGATCACCCCGTCGACGATCCCGAGAATGTCGCCGACATTCTTGGCCGTGACGCCGCTGCCGACGAGCGTCGGCAGGTGCGAGGCTTGCTTGATCGTGCGAATGTAGCCGAGATCGGCGGCATGTCCGGTGCGCTGGCCGGTCGCGATGATGGCGTCTGCGTCGAAGAAGACGAGGTCGCGCACCAGTTCCTCGACGGCGCGGTCCGCCGTGATCGCATGGGCACCGTGCTTCACATGGGCGTCGGCGAGGATGCGGATGCCGTTGGCGCGCAGGCGGGCGCGGTAGCGCGCCGCCTTGGCGGCTTCGCCGTCGAGCAGGCCCTCGTTCGCCACATAGGCGTTCGCCCATTGGTTCACGCGGATGAACCCGGCGCCGCTCGCTGAGGCAATGGCCAGTGCCGGGATGGGCGCGTTGGCGAGCACGTTGATGCCTATCGGCTTGCCGAGCGTCGTCCTGATGCGGTCGGCAATGACGGCCATGTGGGCGGCCACCTCCGGCCCGATATCGTCCGGTTTGGAAAACGGGATATCGCCGTGATTTTCGACGATCACGCCGTCGCAGCCCCCCTCGACATAGACCCTCGCGTCGGCGAGGCCACGCTCGTAGATCGTTTCGACGCCCCCGCCCTCATGGCGCGGCGCGCCTGGCAACGGCAGGAGGTGGACGACACCGATCACGACCTTCGAGCGGCCGAACAGCGACGTGATCGCGTCGGCCGCGACGCCCGATACAGGTTTGGGACCGGCGTTCATGAAACGCTCCGGGTGATGGGCGCCGGCGTGAGGGCGCGGATTTCTTCCGCCGAGGGACAGGATGCCAGGGCCCCTGCGCGGGTGACCGACAGGGAGGCGGCGGCAGTGGCCCGGGCAAGCGCTTCGCCGCGTTCGGCGCCCCCGGCGATCGAGGCTACGAGAACGCCGCAGAAGACGTCGCCAGCGCCTGACGTGTCGCATATGGCAACCTCGGGCGCATCGACCGCGATCCAGCCCGCTGCGTCGAGGTGCAACGCCCCCTGGCGCCCGAGCGTGACGGCGGCGGCGCCCACCCCCCGCGCCCGAAGCGCCAGCGCGCCGGCCCGCGGGTCGCTTTCGTGACTCAGCGTCCGAAGCTCTCCGGCGTTGCCGACGAGGAGATCGATGTCGGCCCACGGGGGAAGGTCGCCGCCCTGCAGCGGACTTGGATTGAGGATGGTCAAAGCACCGGTTTTCCGACCATGCGCCAGGCAGGCAGCCGTCACGTCCGGCGCCAGATTCCCCTGCAGCAGAACGATATCGCCCGCTTCGGTCGCATGGCCGAAGTCCGTATGGGCGAAGGGATCGAAGCGCGCCGCGCAGCCGGTCGCGCTGACGATGGAATTTTCGCCGTCGTCCCGCACTAGGATCACGGAAGCGTCGTCCTGCTGGTCGAGGCTTGCAATGAAAGGGGTCAGGTTCGTCTCCTCGGCGAGTGCGTCGGCGAAGAATGATGAAGCGACCCGACCCGCGGCCGCATAGAACGCCACCCGCGCGCCAGTCCGCGCGGCAGCCACCGCCTGATTGACGCCCTTGCCGCCGATCCCGACCGCGCTCGACGTGGCGACGAGCGTTTCACCAGGAGACGGAAAGCGCGCGACATGGAAGGTCGTGTCGCGGCAGATATTGCCGACTACATGGACAATCATGGCGAAAAGCCCTCCGGCCGCTCACGCCGCCGCCGAGAACACGCGGATCGGGTTCTGCTTGAGCATGAGATCGATCATCGCCTTATCGATGCCGTGGCGCATCAGTCGCGGCACGAAGTGGCGCAGCAGGTAGCCGTAGCCGAAACCGCCGTATTTGGTCAGCATCATCTTCAGGAACACGTCCTGGGACATCAGCACCCGGCTCTCGTGACCCATGTCGATCAGCGCTCGGATGGCCCGGGCATTCTCCTCGTCGGACGGCGATTGCGCATCCTGATCGGCATAATAATAATCCATGCCGATCATGTCGTATTCCAGGAACGCGCCGCGTTTGGCGAGCGCAGCCTGGTAGTCGAGGTCGTTGTGGCTCGGGTTCATGTGGCAGAGCACGGTGTGGTTGAGGTCGGCGCCCTCTTCCTCCACGATGTCGAGCACGCGATGCGCGAGCCGCTCCCAGCCCGGAAGGTGGATCGACAGCGGCACACCGGTGAGGCGCGAGGCGCGTGCCGCCGCTCGCAGCGACTTCTGTTCGGCTTGGGTGAAGAACTTCGAGACGCCGATCTCGCCGATGATGCCGGCCATCACCTCCCGCCGGCCGGGGCCGCCGCCGACGTCCTCGACGATGAAGGACGTGGCCTCGTCGAGGTCCATGCGCGTGAACCAGTCCGGGTGCGAGGGTTCGAGGTAGAAGCCCGATCCCATGACGACGTTGAGCTTCGTGCGCCGGGCAATGCGCTGGAGCGCCAGCGGATCGCGCCCGATCCCGAGGTTGGTCGGATCGACCACCGTGTCGCCGCCAAGTTCGGTGAAGCGGCCAAGTTCGCCGACGGCGAGGTTCACATCGAGCAGCAGGCAATTGTCGCGATTGAGGAACGGGTTCATCCGCAATTCGCCGATCATCTCGACGTTCACCGGCTGCTCCGCAAGGGCCATGTCGGAGGCATGGCACGCGCATTTCCACAGTTTCGAAGCATCGAGCAGGATATGCTCGTGCATCAGCGTGACTCCCATCCGGTCCACCGGAATGGGACCGAGCACGGTCATCACGGTGCCGCTCTGGACACCGATCGCGGGCTTGGCGGCATCGTTCACGAAAGATCCCTCAGCGCTTGTGGATAGAACCGCGAAAAATGCGGAAATTCATCCAGATCGCGACCAGGATGATGGAGCCGGTGACGATCGGTGTCAGGAAAGGCGAGAGATGGGCGAGGATGAGCCCGTTGCCGATCACCGCCACGGTCAACGCGCCCAGCGCGGTGCCGAGCATGGTGCCACGCCCGCCGAAGAGGCTCGTACCCCCGAGCACGACCGCCGCGATCACGTCGAGCTCGAAGCCCTGCCCGGCATTGGACGAGCCGCTGCCGAGCCGCGCCGCGAGAACCACACCCGCGAGCGCCGCCATCATGCCCGAAAGGACATAGACGAAGAGGGTCACGCGCCGCGTATTGACGCCTGCCCGGCGCACCGCTTCGGCATTGGCCCCGATTCCCGTAACATAGCGTCCGAAGGGCGTTTCGTTGAACAGGACGAAGGCCAGGATCATGATGCCAACCGCAATGAGCGCCGGGAGCGGCACCCCGAAGATCCAGCCTCGCCCGAGCTCGACAAAGCCGAGGGTGGAGGCGATGGGAATCGAATAGCCGCCCGTCATGAGCAGCGCGACGCCGCGGATGACGCTGAGCCCCGCCAAGGTGACGATGAAGGCCGGAATGCCCTCGTAGGCGACAAAGAAGCCCTGGAGGGCGCCGATCAGCGCGCCGCAGAGGAGCATCAGCGCGACCACCGGCACCCAGGGCACGTGCGCCTGCAGCAGGATGGCGCAAAGCGCGCTGACGAGAGCCAGAACGGAGCCGACGGACAGGTCGATGCCGCCCGTGGTGATCACCAGCGTCATGGCGGCCGCCACCATCAGCAGCGGCGCCGACTGGCGCAGGATGTTGAGGATGTTGGGCAGCTTGACGAAGCCGTCGGTCAGCGTGGCGAACAGGATCACGACCAGGGCGAAAAACAGAGCGATCGAGGCCACGCTGCCGTTCGCCAGGAACCGATCCCTCAAGCGGCGGGGACGCAGCCGCGCGGAGAGCGCCGGCTCTG
>JBBPYT010000327.1:0-2582 GCA_038199665.1 Hyphomicrobiales bacterium | reverse complement strand
CTGCCGTCCTTCGATCCGACGACGGGTCCGTCGGCCGTCAATCCCACGATCCAGGCAATCTATCGCTCGATCTTCGATCAATATGTGGGGCAGAAGCCGGATCTCGCCTTCGAGCCTGGGCTCCTGATGGCCTGGGGATGGAACGACGAGAAGACCAAGGTCTGGATGGATGTACGCGAGGGCGTCACCTGGCACGACGGCTCGCCCTTCACGCCCGAGGATGTGGTGTGGTCGCTCAGCCGCGCCGCCGACGCGAAAAGCGGCAACCCGATCCAGTTCGTCTGGTCCAAGATCAACAATTTCAAGATCGAGGGCCATAGGGTGACGGCGGACGTGGTGTCGTTCGAGCCGACCCTCTTCATGTGGATGGCGTTTCTGACGGGCTATGTTCTCCCCAAGGCCTATTACGAGAAGGTGGGCGCGGAAGGATTCGAAAAACGGCCGATCGGCACGGGCCCCTACATGGTCGAGGCCTACGAGGGCAACGCCTACCTTCGACTCAAAGCGAACCCGCATTACTGGGGGCCGAAGCCTGCCTTCGAGACGGTGGTGTTCAAATTCGTGACCGATGCGACGAGCCGTGCGGCCGAGATCGAGAGCGGCTCCTCCGACCTCACCCTCGAGGTGCCCTACGAGGAATTCGACCGGCTGAAAGCCAAGCCCGGCCTCGCCGGAATCACCACGCCGGTCTCCGACATCGGCATGATCTTCATCACCAATGTTCCGTCGATGCTCGACAAGAATGTTCGGCTCGCGGCGCATCACGCCATCGACAAGGAGGCCATCGTCAAGCGCCTGCTGCGCGGCTATGGGGTGCCGATCAGCACCTTGGAAACGCCGGAATACAGCGCCTACGATCCGACCATCAAGGTGGCCTATGACCCGAAAAAAGCTGCCGAATTGCTCAAGGCCAGCGGATTCTCGCCCGAAAAGCCCGTCAAATTCACGATTCAGACCACGCGCGGCCTCAAGCCCAAGGATTACGAGATGGTCCAGGCGATCGTCGGGATGTGGCGAAAGGTCGGCATACAAGCCGAAATCGAAGTCTACGAGATCGCCAAGCACTACGAACTGCGCGCCGCCCACAAGCTCGCGCCTATGGCCTTCTACAACTGGGGGAACGCCATCGGCGATCCGACCACCTCGACCGGATTCGCCATGTTCGGCCCCTCTCCGCACTCGGCCTGGAAGAGCGACGACCTCGACGCCAAGATTGGACCGCTCTGGGGCGAGAAGGACGAAGCCAAGCGCATCGCCGGATGGAAGGCTGTCGATCGCTATATTGCCGATGAAGGTCTGGTGATCCCGCTGCTGCAATATGCGCAGCCGGTGCTCTTCAGGTCGTCCATGAAGGTCACGCCCAATGTGTCGGGCGCGCTTCAGCCAACCCTCGTATCGAAAGCGTGATGCCGGCGAGGTTGCGCCGTCCCGCGCCGGCGCAACCCTCGTGATTGCCGCTGCGGTTCTGAACCGCGTGGCCGTGATGCTGGTCACACTGTTCGGCGTGGCCGTGGTCGTCTTCGTTCTGTTGCGCGTCGCGCCGGGCGATCCGGTTGCCATGATGATTGCGCCTGGTGCCGGCGCCGACGATATCCTGGCCCTGCGCGCCCGCTACGGTCTCGATGGGCCGATCATCCTGCAGTTCGCGATCTGGCTCCGCGCCATGCTGGGCGGCGATTTCGGGACCTCGATCTCGCTGCGTCGCAACGTCCTCGGCCTCATCGGCGAACGCCTGCCTGCGACCCTGGAACTGGCGATATCGGCGCTCATCCTGGCCCTGCTACTCGGCACCGCTCTGGCGGTCGTCGGAACGCTGCACAAGCGACGCGCCGGGGAAACGGCGGTCGATGGCGTGACCGGCCTGCTGCTCGCCGTGCCGGATTTCGTCTGGGCCCTGGCCTTGGTGCTGCTGCTTGGCGTGGCCAAGCCGCTATTTCCGCTCTCGGGCCGGATCGATCCGAGCCTCGGCAGTCAGTTCAGGACGCCGTTCTACCTGATCGAGGGTATCATGACGGGCCATTGGGCGGCCGCGCGGGACGTGGCGGCCCACCTCGTCATGCCCGTCCTTGCGCTGGCTCTGCCGCTCGCCGCCATCATCGCCCGCGTGCTCAAGGGCGCGCTCGACGAAGCGATGGTACAGGATTATGTGCTCCTTGCCCGCGTCAAGGGCTTCTCCGAACTGCGCATCGTGACGCGGGAGGCTCTGCGCAACGCGATCGGCCCAACCCTGGCCCTGACCGGCGTGCAGTTCACCTTCCTGCTCGGCGGCACGGTGATCGTCGAACGTATCTTTTCCTATCCCGGGCTCGGCAACATGGCGATCGAGGCCGTGATCAACCGCGACCTGCCGCTGATCCAAGGTCTTGTGCTGGTGTTCGGCCTGTTGTTCATCCTGACGAATTTGACGGTCGACCTGACAGTCGCGGCCTTGAACCCGAGGCTGCGCCATGGCTGATGCAAGCCTCCCCGCGGCCAATGCGATGCGAAAAGCCGATGCCGCGCCGCCCCGCGCCAGGCGCCTTCCCGCCCTGCAGCGAATTCTGGGCGATCCCAAGCTTCTCCTTGGCGGCGGTTTCATCCTG
>JBBPYT010000326.1:0-11770 GCA_038199665.1 Hyphomicrobiales bacterium | reverse complement strand
ATGCGCTCCAGGTGGCGGCACGCCGTCCGCCGGCGCTCAAGGCGATCATCACGGTCTGTTCCACCGACGATCGGTTCGGCGACGACATCCACTACATGGGCGGGTGCCTGCTCAACGACAATCTGTGGTGGGGCGCCATCATGCTGGCCTACCAGGCGCGTCCGCCCGACCGGGAGCTCCGTTCCGACTGGCGCGAGCAATGGCTTGCAAGGCTCGAACACATGCCGTTCTGGCCGGCGCTGTGGCTGAGGCACCAGAGTCGCGACAGCTACTGGCAACACGGTTCGGTCTGCGAGGACTGGGGCGCCATCGCTTGCCCGGTGCTGGCGGTCGGCGGATGGGCCGACAGCTACACCAATGCGGTGCCCCGGCTGCTGGCTCATCTCGAGGTGCCGCGGCTCGGCGTCATCGGTCCCTGGGCGCATATCTACCCGCAGGACGGCAGTCCTGGCCCGGCGATCGATTTCCTGGGCGAGGCGACGCGCTGGTGGGATCATTGGCTCAAGGGAATCGACACCGGCATCATGGCCGAGCCGATGCTGCGGGCCTTCATCGAGGATTTTTCGCCGCCCTCGACCACCAGGAAGGTCTCGCCCGGCCGTTTCGTCGGCGAGGCCGTATGGCCGAGTCCGACGATCGTCGAGACGGTGTTTCACCTGGCTGCCGGCCGGCTCGTCGACGAACCGGTGGAACCCGCCGCGGTTTCGGTCCGCTCGCCGCTGTGGGCCGGCACGGGCTGCGGCGAATGGATGGGCACAGGGATCGAAGGCGAGATGCCGTCCGACCAGCGTATCGACGACGGCTTGTCGCTCGTTTTCGACTCGGACCCGCTCGAGGCCGCCGTCGAGGTGTTGGGCAATCCAGCGGTCGAGCTTCACCTGTCGTGCGATCAGCCTCGGGCGCAGATCGCCGTGCGGCTCTGCGATGTCGCCCCGGGCGGCGCCTCGCTCCGGGTCAGCTACGCGGTGCTGAACCTGGCGCACCGGGACGGTTCGGCCGAGCCGCGGCCGATGCGACCGGGCGAGCCGGCGGTCGTGCGCCTGAAGCTCAAGATGTGCGGGCATCGCTTCCCGGCCGGGCACCTGATGCGGCTGGCACTCTCGACCAGCTATTGGCCGCTCGTCTGGCCGGCGGCCGAACTTGCCACGGTGACGGTCGGCACCGGGCCCGGCCGGCTCACTCTGCCCGTTCGGCAGTCGCCCGAGGCCAGTGACGTGCGTTTTGACCTGCCGCGCCACGGCCCGCCAGCACCCCAGACTAAAGTCGCGGAGGGCCGGCTGGAGCGCCGCGTGAGCTTCGATGCGATCGCCGGAACCGCCACCTACACGACGATTGGCAAGGGGGGCCTGTTCGGTGAAGGCGTGCTGCGCTTGGACGAGATCGACACGACGCTCGCCCATGACCTGACCCGTACGCTCACGATCCTGGCGGACGATCCGTTATCGGCCGAAACCAAGGTCGAGCAAAGCTACCGGATGGGACGCGAGGGCTGGCAGATTCGCATCGACACGGTGACGGTCATGACCGGCGACGCCGAGCATTTTCACCTGACCGGCACCCTCAACGCCTACGAGAACGGCGCTCTCGTCGGTACGCGCGAGTGGCGGGAGAGGGTGCTTCGTCAGAGTTTGTGAACATTGGGCCGCGCCACCCCTTCCGCGACCGGTCCATACCGTTCACTCTTTCGGACGACCGCGTGACACGCCCCGGCATTTGGTGTCGTGCGCCGACGAGCGAAAGGGGCCCGGCTCAAGACGATCGGCAAGCGGGGGCCCCGGCTCCGTCATTTTTGAGCGAAACAGGGGGCGCGATTGTCTCGATCTGGGACTCTTTTAACCGGCCGTTAACCATGCCGTGCGCCTACTCATGACAGACGCTTTCTGAGGAGGTTTCCGATGTCCGCTCTTAGACTACTGTTGCAGCCCCAGGACGGTGAGGAAGGAAGTCATCCCGCGGCGACCTCAGAACTCGACAAACTGATGCGGAAGGTTTTTGAGAAACCCGCTGCGGATCCCGTGCAAGCACACAAACCTGCCCAAACGCAGCGCGACTTCAACACGGCATCAGATCTCCTGGAACGGGCAGTAGCAGCCTTTGATGTTCTGGTGAGCCGATGTCAGCAGCTCGAAACTCAGATGACCGAGGCGGCGGAGCGCGCAAAGTCTGAAGCCGCCGCGCAGGATCGGGTGATCGATGAATGGAAAAAGGCGGCATTGGAAATGAAGAGCCGTGCCGAGGACAATGAAAAACGGCTCGGAGCAATGAAGATGCGCTCTGACGCTGCGGAAGCTCTCGCCGAGACGGCAGAAGCGCGTTCTGCCGCCTTAAGGGAAGCTTCCGAAGCATCCGCGCGTCAAGCCGCAAGGGCCGAGAATCTGCTGACCGAGCTGCACGACAAGGTTGTTGCCGCCTTCGGAATTAGCTCTCGAGCGCCTTTTGCTTTGGAAGCTGTCACGAGGCAGACGGCTTTTGATCATCGTACGTCGGCCGCATAACAGACTTCCCCGGTGGGGCAGCCCGAGTTTCGCCTCTGATGGAAGCAGCGTCTTCGTCCGTGCTGTGTATCCTGAATAGCTCTGCCGGGGCTCATTCCGGCAAACCCACGAGCGAACAGCTCATCCGGATGTTTGCCGACCGGAGCAAGAAGGCGATCGTCTGGGTGGCCGACAGCGGTGCCGAGCTTGCCGCCTTGTCCCACCTCGCCCTCTCCGAGAAGCATTCGGTTGTGGTCGCCTGCGGCGGCGACGGTACAGTCAATTGCGTCGCCGCGGCTCTGGCGGGTTCGGGTACGACTCTCGGCGTTCTCCCATTGGGCACCCTGAACCACTTCGCCAAGGATCTGCAAATTCCCCTGGACATCGAAGACGCGGTCGACACGATCGCGACCGGTCGGGAGAAGATCGTGGACGTGGGTGAGGTCAACGGGCGCATATTCATCAACAACTCCAGCCTGGGTCTCTATCCGCGCCTTGTGCGGGAGAGGGAGAAGCTGCAGAGCGTCGGAAACGGCAAGTGGCTCGCATTCGCCCAGGCGATTGGCTTCGTCCTGTCACGATATTCCCTCCTTCATGTGCGCCTGGAGACGGGAAGCGCGGCGAACATGGTCCACACGACGCCATTTGTGTTCATAGGCAACAACAAATATCGAACAGAGGGCTGGAACATCGGCACGCGGGCAGAATTGGATGCGGGCCGGCTTTGGTTGTATATGGCGCCCCACAGAAGCCCAGGAGGGCTGATCCTGTTAGCTCTGCGGGCGCTCTTTGGTCGGCAGAATAGCGACACGGTTGACGCCGAAACAAAGGAGTGCTGGATCGAGACCGAAAGGAAGCGGCTGGATGTGGCCACCGACGGCGAAGTGACGGCAATGGACATGCCGCTTCACTATCGCATCCGGCCCGGTGCGCTTCGCGTGATGGTGCCGGCCACGGGTGCTTCCACCAACGCTGGCGATTGAGGAGGCACGGGCTTGCGCATCATTGCGCATCTTTCCGATCTGCACTTCGGTCGCGTCGATCGCGCAATCCTTCCTGCCTTGATCGCGACGGTTGCCGCAGCCAAGCCGCATCTCGTCGTCGTTTCAGGCGATCTTACGCAGCGCGCACGAGATTGCGAGTTCCGCGAAGCACGCCAGTTCTTGGCCGCTTTGCCCAATCCACGAATCGCCGTGCCCGGCAACCACGACGTGCCTCTGTACAATATCATTGCGCGTTGGCTAAGGCCGCTCGCCGGTTTCCGTCGCTATATAAGCAATGACCTGGAGCCCTATTACGCGGACGGCGAAGTGGCTGTCGTAGGAATCAACACGGCCCGCGCAAACACCTTCAAGAATGGCCGCATCAACCGAAGGCAGGTGGAGCGGAGCTGTGAGCGGCTGGAATCCTGCGGAATAGATGTGACCCGGATCGTCGTCACCCATCATCCGTTCGATCCGCCCGAATCCGACGAAGGAGCAAGCCTGGTAGGTCGGGCGCACATGGCCATGGCCGGCTTTGCGAACAGCCGCGTCGACCTGGTCTTGTCAGGGCATCTGCATCGCAGCGCGACCGCTGATAGTGCGGCGCGCTACACCACGTCCGGGCGCCCGGTCCTTTTGGTTCAGGCCGGTACGGCCACGTCGACCCGCCGCCGGGGAGAACTCAACTCCTTCAACATGATCCGATTGGAACGCTCCCGCGTCGGCGTCGACTGCATGGCTTGGGACGACGAGCGCGAGACCTTCGCCGTGTCCAATTCCTTCGAGTTTCGCCGCACCGGCGAAGGTTGGTCGCGCATGTCGCAAGAAGGCATGTCGGCGCGAACATGACGGGCGAGCGGGATCCTGCTCCTGGCGGCTTAAATCCCAAGCGCGGTCTCGCAGCGCCGTACGAACGAAGCGTGTCGGAGAGAGAACTCCTTGCGTCCAAGCGGGGCTGGTTGTTGGCCTGGAGCGGTGGTTTAGGGCTCGGGGAGATTGGGACGTTTCAGGCCCCGGGTAAGCGTCGGCTGAAGGTCGTCTTGGAGACGGTGTTCTGATCTGTGCCGAAACTGCTCGTGATGTACCGACAGGATGAGGCGGTCTGTTGCAACCAGTTCTGCATGGATCGCGAATCGATCACGGCTTTTGCTCAAACCTATGGCATGACGCCTGCGGGCACCTGCAGTGCAATAAAATATGTTGCACCGCACAAACGACAGGCGCAGGGTCACGTCAAGTTTAGGGAGGTTCACCGACGCGGCTCAAACCCGAAGGAAGAACCTGATGAGCAAGAGCTTGATTGCTGGTATTCGGAAACGATTGGATGACCATCGTCGATACCAAAAAGGTCTAGCCGAGATCAATGCACTTACCGTTCGTGACCTGTGCGACATGGGAGGTGACCGAACCGAAATGCAGTGGCACCTGTATCACGACATCTATGGGCAGGATGCCTTGACACAGCTCAGCTCAGGCCAGCGACTCGGTCTGGCCGCGAGCCTACAGAGGATGGCCGGGCGGGTATTCTCGATCGTCAGCCAGAGCCGAGCTTATTCCCACGTCTCGGAATCCGTTGCACAACGCGGCGATCCTGCGGAGCGTGTTGCTGATCGCGAATCGCGCCTGGTACTCCACTAGGCTCCGCGCGGTCGAGCCGGTTCCACCGCCTCCAAATTAAGGACGGGTGGCCCATTCCTCGGGGCGTCTCGGCGAAGAAGGCGACCACGGCTTTCTGAAGTGCGAGGCTCTCGATCTTTAGGGACACGGGCACCCGGGGTGCTGCTGATCCAGCCGCGCCACGATGCTCTTTGGCAGCCAAGGGTTGCAGCCGGTTCCGGGCCGTCTGGCGATTCTCGCTGTGACCGACGTGCCGCCATTATCGGCCGGCCCACCGAGGGTGGGATCACCACGATCGAGTTGCCCGAGAAGCTCACGCGACCGTCCCAACAGTTCCCGGAGTCTTGTCGCAGACGGGCAGTCAGCCTTTTCGATATTGGATTTGCCACTCGTGTCGAAAGCCCGCTTTCGTGCTCCGATGACGCCTATCCCGACGCACCGGGGCACGTCAGCCCCGATGACGAACAGGCCGAGCTTGATCGCTGCCAGCTAAATCGCCCGCGCGCTTTTTCAAAAACGGAAATGTGGGCCCATTTGGCGCTCGGCCTTGCGGTGGCGTTGGTGAGCGCAATCGACCTTTTGAAGCGGGAGTACCCGCCAAACTTGGACGGGTGAGGGATCGAATCCCGAAATCTGTTACGCTTTTGATCAGGCTTTCCCTCATTCTGTATCCACTGCCCCTCCAGTGGTCCACTTCGTCACCGCCCTACACAGAATTCGCTGAACGATGATCAGGCGAGCACGGTGCACCCTATCCTACGGTAGCAAATGAGATCACCGGAACTCACCCTTGAGGAAAAAGCAGCTCTGACGGCCTTGGAGCACCGCCTGGGGCATCTCCACGTCCGCCAGCGGCTGGGGCTTGAACGCGACTACGAGGACCGTGTCTTCCGGAAAGGAACCCATTTCTTTCACCTCGAAAACTGGTACTCGGTACATGGTCTCATTCGGGGCAGCCTACGGCTTGTGGGCCTGCACGCGCGAGGGCGGCGCAACGCGCTCGCAATCGAGGTGCGACGAAATGATGTGCCTCTCCCGCAACTTCCCGGAGCCTTTGACGGCTTCACGCTGTTGCAGTTGTCGGACCTGCACCTGGACATCAACGCCGAATTCCTCGATGCGCTCGTCGAGCGCGTGCGGCCGCTCGAGTATGATCTGTGCGTAATCACCGGAGACTACCGGGCGCGCACCTTCGGACCGGTCGAGGCAACGCTCGACGGCCTCAAGCGCCTACGGCTGCACCTCAACACTGCGGTCTATGCCGTGCTTGGCAACCACGACACGATTCGGCTCGTACCGCGAATGGAGGCGATGGGCTACAAGCTCCTGCTCAACGAGTGGACGAAGATCGAGCGTAGCAGCGAGGCCATATACCTAGCCGGCATCGACGATGCCCATTTCTACCGCATGGAAAATTTTCAGCGCGCGGCACAAGACATCCCGAGCGGAGCGGTCTCGATTCTTCTCTCCCATACCCCGGAGCCCTATCGTCATGCCGCGCATGCTGGCTTCGATCTCATGTTGTGCGGTCACACCCATGGCGGTCAGATCTGTCTTCCCGGCGGGGTGCCTTTACTCACGGATGCGGACAGCCCACGGAAATTTGCTCGTGGCCCATGGCGCTATCATGACATGCTCGGCTACACGTCCACAGGTACTGGCACCTGCATGGTCGATGTGCGCCTAAACTGCCCGCCCGAAATGACTCTCCATCGACTGACATCGAGGAACACCCCTACGCCAGCCCAGGATTGAACCTTTCGACGGTGCCGCGAGACAGAATATCCCTTGTCACCAACGCGCTCCAGGTGAACGCATCCGGTGTATGCGCATGAGCCCTCAATAGGGTCGATCGCGGAGGTGCAGCCTGAACAGCACGCGCGATAAGCCGACTTCGGCGATCGTGAAGGCTGCAACGACTAGGGCAACGTCGATAAGGGTCAAATCGAGCCTCTGCCGAAGCAACAATAGCGGAAAGAGCGCCTCGGGGATCTGATCCAATCCAGAGGCCTGGGCATGAGGCCGCAGTCCCGAACGGCGTTTGATGAAGCTGGAAATCAAATCTCCCACCATGGAGGCGGCCGCGAGTGTCATTCCGACGGGCCAGTCAAGCCGCATCATCGGGGCGGCAATGGAGGTACATCCAATCGACAACACTAACCCGCGAATGGTCTTGGACTCCCCAAGCAGGGGCTGGCCATCCGCTAGCTTGAGGCCGCGGTCGAGCGGGCCGCCAAAGCGGTCTTTCAAAACCTTCTTCGCGAAGATAGGTACGCTGTTCGCGATGCCGAGCAGCATAAGTAAGCGAAGAAGCAGGAGCATATCGCTCATCCGTGAACCGCACCCATTTCGACTGGACATTCTCGCATAGCCGACAAGGCATAGGCGTTCGCCACATCGGTCAGAGCATATGCATCCTCCGGTATGGTCATGTTATGCTCCTCACCGACAACCATATTCGATCGCGGGCCACATGCGGGAGTCACTTGAAGCGCTGCAGGCGAAGAACAAGGAACTGACTCGCGATCTCAATGAGGCGCGGCAGCAACAGACCGCCACCGCCGATGTCCTCAGGGTCATCAGCCGGTCCAGCTTCGATCTGAAGACGGTGCTCGACACCTTGAGCAGGTCGGCGAGGACGCTGTGCAATGCCACGGAGTGCACGATTCTGCTGCGAGACGGCGATGTTTTTCGTGCCGGGACGGCGATCGGCGAGCGCCCGGATCTCCTCGAGTTTCTGAAGCAGAATCCCCGCGAGCTCGGCCGCCGCTCGGTGGCCGGCAGGGTCGGCCTTTCCGGCATGGTGGTGCAGGTCCCGGATGTTCTCGCCGACCCGGAATTCGACTTCCCAGGCTTGGACCGGGTAACCCGAGCCCGCGCGCATCTCGGCGTGCCCTTGTTGCGTGAAGGTCGCGTCGAGGGCGTGTTCGTCCTCAGCCGTCCCGAACCGGGCGCTTTCACGGATCGCCAGGTCGACCTGATCCAGACCTTTGCCGACCAGGCTGTGATCGCCATCGAAAACGTGCGGCTGTTCGAACAGGTCGAGGCGCGCACCCGCGAGGTCACCGAGGCCTTGCAGCAGCAGACCGCCACCGCCGACGTACTGAAGGTCATCAGCCGCTCGACGTTCGACCTGCCAACCGTGCTCGATACGCTGACGCAATCGGCGGCCGAGTTATGCGACGCGGATCGGGGCAGCATCTTCCAGCGGGATGGCGATGCCTACCGCCCGGTCACAAGTTTCCAGTTTTCGCCCGAGTGGGTCGCCTATGGGAAACTGCATCCGATTGCACCCAGCCCTCACACCGTCACCGGACGTGTGTTGCTCGAGCGCAGGACCGTCCATCATCCCGACGTGCTCTCGGTCCCGAACTACGCCGCCAGCGAGTATCAGCGCATCGGCCATTACCGGTCGATACTCGGCGTTCCGCTGCTCCGAGAGGGCGAGCCGATCGGCGTGTTCATCCTGACGCGAGATCACGTCCGCCCGTTTACCGAACGTCAGATCGAGATCGTACAGTCGTTCGCGGATCAGGCGGTGATCGCCATCGAGAACGTGCGTCTGTTCGAAGAAGTGGAGGCGCGTACCCGCGAGGTCACCGAGGCCTTGCAGCAGCAGACCGCCACCGCCGACGTGCTCAAGGTGATCAGCCGCTCGGCATTCGATCTCAGGACAGTCCTGGCGACGCTGGTCCAGTCGGCGATGGAGCTTTGCAATGCGCCGCAAGGAGTGATCTTCCTGCGGATTGGGGACATCCTCCGCCCCGAAATGCAACTCGGCTTTTCGCGTGAATTCGAGCAATTCATGCAGGACACTCCTCTGAAGGTCAGCCGTGCTTCGCCCATGGGCCGTGCCGCCCATACAGGGTCGATCGCCCACACCGCCGATGTTCTCGACGATCCGGATTTCCGTCTTTTCGAAGCCCAGAAAATCGGCGGGTTCCGTGCGACGCTCGGTGTTCCACTGAAGCGCGATGACAAGGTGGTCGGCGTCTTTGGCCTTAGCCGTCCCGTGCCGGAGGCGTTCACCGACCGCGAGATCGAACTCGTCGAGACTTTCGCCGACCAGGCTGTGATCGCCATCGAAAACGTGCGGCTGTTCGAAGAGGTCGAGGCACGCACCCGCGAGGTCACGGAAGCCCTGCAACAGCAGACCGCCACCGCCGACGTGCTCAAGGTCATCAGCCGATCGACATTCGACCTCCATACCGTGCTCGACACGCTTGTCGAATCGGCGGCTCGGTATTGCGACGCGGATCGGGCCTGCATCTTTCGGCGTGAGGGGGATCTCTACGAATGCGTCTCGAATTTTGGGTTTTCGCCCGAATATATTGCTTACGTGCTGGCGCACCCGTTCGCCGCGGGGAGTCACAGCGCCACGGGACGCGTGGCGCTCGAAGGCAGGGCCGTGCACATCCTCGATGTGCTCGCGGATCCCGACTACGGCGCGACGGAGCAACAGCGCCTCGGCAAATACCGCACGTTGCTCGGTGTGCCGCTGCTCCGGGAAGGCGCGCCGATCGGCGTCTTCATCCTGGCGCGAGACCTGGTCCGGCCATTCGGGGACCGTCAGATCGAGATCGTGGAGACTTTTGCCGATCAGGCCGTGATCGCCATCGAGAACGTGCGCCTGTTCAGCGAGGTCGAGGCGCGCACGCGCGAGGTCACCGAGGCGCTGCAGCAGCAGACTGCCACCGCGGAGGTGCTGAAGGTGATCAGCCGCTCCGCCTTCGATCTGAAATCGGTTCTCCGCGCTCTGGCGCGTTCGGCGACGGAGCTGTGCGCGGGGCAAAGATGCGTCATCTATTTGCGCGATGGCGACGTGTTCCGCTTCGAAGAGCAGTATGGGGCCACGCCCGAGGCCATCGAGTTCATCCGCGATCGCCCGTTCAGGCCCGCGCGGGACACCGTAGTCGGACGCGCGGCGCTCTCGGCATCGGTCGTCAACGTCGCGGACGTTTGGGCCGACCGCGAGAACGTGATCCGGGCGCCCGGCGGGGCGCGGGCCATGATGGGAGTCCCGCTGCTGCGCGATGGCGACGTTTTGGGAGTCTTTACGGTAGTCCGCTTCGAGCCTATCGGCTTCACGGATCGGCAGGTCGAGCTCATCCAGACCTTCGCCGACCAGGCGGTCATCGCCATAGAGAACGTGCGCCTTTTCCAAGAGGTGCAGGCGAGAACACGCGACCTCTCCGAAGCGCTTGACTTCCAGACCGCTACGAGCGACGTGCTGAACGTCATCAGCCGTTCCCCTAGCAATCTGCAGCCGGTTCTCGATACGATCGTCGAAACCGCGCATGAGCTTTGTCGCGCGAAGTTTGCGCTGTTCTTCAAGCTCGCCCCAGATGGCCTTTATCATCTCGCGGCCAGCAAAAACGCTGACGTGAGCTTCCTCGACTGGCTTCAGAGCAACCCGATTGGGCCGGGGGACGGTACGGCGACGGGGCTCGCCGCCCTTCAGAGATGCACAATTCATCTTCATGACGCGCTGGCCGATCCCAGATTCACCGACCTGCGGCGGCAGCAGCGGTCCAACGCTCGCACGCAACTTGCAGTGCCCCTCATGCGCGCGGACGCGGTCATCGGCATCGTCTTCCTCGCGCGAACCGAGGTCGAGCCGTTCACGGAAAAGCAAGTCAATCTCGTAACGACGTTCGCCGACCAGGCCGTGATCGCGATCAACAACGTCGGCTTGTTCGAGGAGGTCCAGGCGAGGACTCGCGACCTCACCGAAGCACTACAGCAGCAGACCGCCACCGCGGACGTGCTGAAAGTGATCAGCCGGTCGGCTTTCGGCCTGAAGACGGTGCTGCAGACCCTGATCGACTCCGCGGTGCGGCTTTGCGCAACGGATGGCTCCATCTACCTACGGAAGGGCGATGTCTTCCTCGCCGAGGCGGCTTTCGACGCCGACCCCGAGCGTCTGAAGGCTCGCAACGAGACGCCCCGCAGACCAGGTCGGGGCTCGATCGTGTCGCGCGTCGCCCTGTCCGGATCGGTCGAGCAAATTCCCGACAACCTGGCGGACTCGGAGTTCGTCGTGCCGCTCAATCAGCGTTTCGGTAAGGTTCGTGCGCTGCTCGGGGTTCCTTTGTTGCGCGATGGACAGGTGGACGGAGTCTTCGTCCTCGGGCGCCCCGAGCCCGGGCTGTTCACGGAACGCCAGATCGAGCTGGTGCGGACCTTCGCCGATCAGGCGGTCATTGCCATCGAGAACGTTCGGCTCTTCGAGCAAGTCCAGGCACGAACGAACGAGCTGGCGCGATCGCTCGACGAATTGCGCAGCGCCCAAACCCGCCTCGTTCAGTCCGAGAAGCTCGCCTCCCTCGGCCAGCTCACGGCCGGCATCGCGCACGAGATCAAGAACCCCTTGAACTTCGTCAACAACTTCTCGTCGCTGTCCGGCGACTTGATCGACGAGCTTAGGCAGATCCTCGAGCGTGCCCCGCTCGACGAAGGGACGCGCGAGGAGGTCGACGAACTGACCAAGATGCTGAAAGGCAATCTTTCGAAGGTCGTCCAGCACGGCAAGCGCGCCGACTCGATCGTCAAGAACATGCTGCTGCATTCGCGCGAGGGCTCCGGCGAACATCGTCCCGTCTATGTGAACGCGCTCATCGACGAAAGTATGAACCTCGCCTATCACGGCGCGCGGGCCGAGAAGCCCGGCTTCAATGTGACCCTTGAGAAAGAGTT
>JBBPYT010000325.1:0-7634 GCA_038199665.1 Hyphomicrobiales bacterium | reverse complement strand
GGGCCGGCGGCGGGAGCGTATCGAACGCCTACTTCGGATAGCCTGCCTGCTTCATGGCCCGCTCGGTAGCCGTTTGCGCGGCCGCGAGTGCCTTGTCGGCAGTTTCCTTACCGGCGAGCGCCGAACTGATGTCCTGGCCAACGTTGGTCCCGATCCCCTGGAATTCGGGGATCGCCACGAACTGCACGCCCGTGTAGGGGACCTTCTCGACGGTCGGGTTCTTCGGGTCGGTCACCTGGATCGCCTTGAGCACCGTCGCGGCGAAGGGGGCCGCCTTCTTGTAGTTCTCGTTCTCATAGGTCGACATCCGGGTGCCCGGAGGCGCCGACACCCAGCCCTCGCTTTCACCCACGAGCTTGATGTAGTCCTTCGATGTCGCCCATTTCACGAACTTCTTGGCAGCGTCGGCCTGCTTGGTGTCGGACGGGATGCCGAGCGCCCAAGCCCAGGACCAGCCGCTGGCCTTGGGGTTCTTGTCGGTCACGGGCGAGGCCGTGAAGGCGGTCTTGTCGGCGACCTGAGAGTCCTTGGGATTGTAGATGAAGCCGGCCGCCGAGGTCGCATCGATCCACATGGCGCATTTGCCGGTGGCGAAAAGGGCCCGGTTCTCGTTGTGGCCGTTGGCGGTGGCGCCGGGAGGCCCGTCCTTCTTCATGACGTCCAGATACCAGTTGATCGCCTGTTTCCAAGGCTCGCTCGTCAACTGCGGCTGCCACTGCATGTTGAACCATTCGCCGCCATAGGCATTCACGGCGGTGGTCAGGAAAGCCATGTTCTCGCCCCAGCCCGGCTTGCCACGCAAGCAGATCCCGTAGACGCCGGTGTTCTTGTCGGTCAGCTTATCGGCATATTCCGCAATCTGCTTATAGGTCGGCTTCTCCGGCATGGTGATGCCGGCCTTCTCGAACAGGTCCTTGCGGTAAAACGTGAAGGAGCTTTCGGCGTAGAACGGCACCGCGAAGAGCTTGTCGTCGTAGCTCAGGCCGGCTTTCACCTGCGGGAGCACGTCGTTGTAGTCGTAATCCTCGCCGAGGTCGTTGACCGGAATAAGCCAGCCCAGCCGCCCCCAAATCGGAGCCTCGTAGGAGCCGATCGTCATCACGTCGAACTGACCGCCCTTGGTGGCGATGTCGGTCGTGACGCGCTGACGAAGGACGTTCTCTTCGAGGACGACCCAGTTGATCTTGATGCCGGTCGCCTGTTCGAATTTAGGCGACAACTTCTGCATGATGATCATGTCTGAATTGTTGACCGTCGCAATGGTCAGCGTCGGTTGCTGGGCATTCGCGCCCACCGTACCGCCTGCCAGCGCAGCCGCAATCAGCCCGCAGAAACGAGCAACGCGCATCGTCTATCCTCCCCTGGTTCGGTGTTACCCTAAAAATGCTCACCGTGAGAGCAAATGCTCTTGCCCTGCAAGGCTCCTGTCAAGTCCTTTCTTCAATCGACGATGACATCATGCTCGCCGCTCGAGCAGTTTGGAAGCCGTAGTTTCATCGATCACGAGGCCATTTGCGAAATGCCCTCGCAGTGCCGCAGCTAGCGCGTCCATCTTCGGCCTGCCGCTGGCGACCAGGACAGTCGGGCAGCGCGGGTGCTGCACCAGCGGGACCGCGGTCAGCCGGCGAGTGACCTGGTTTTCCACTAGCGCTCCGACGGCATCGAATGGCCGCGACCTCAGCTCGCCGACGGCGCCCGCCCGTTCGAGATCGCCGAGCTCTTCGGGAGTCACGAAACCGTCGAGCAGCAGGGGGGCGGTGGTGCCGATCGAGCCGACGCCGAGGATCACCGCGTCGGCGTCCCTGAACAGGGCCATCACCGTCCGGTAGCCCCGCTGCGCCACCAAAAATTCGCATTCTTCCGGCGTATCGGTGATCACCGGCAGCGGCAGCGGGTAGCATTGAGCGCCGACTCGATCGGCGAGGCGCATCACGACATCATAGGGGCTGGCGCGGCCGTTGCTGGTCAGGTTGCCGACGACCGAGACGATCTTGTGGTCGGGGCGCTCCATGGAGGTGACCTGGCGTACTGTTTCGAGCAGGGTGCGCCCGGTCCCGAACGCCAGAATCTGCGGCTTCTTGGAGGCAAGGATCGTCTCGATGAGCTGCGCCGCCAGCAGGGTGACCCCGGCCCTGTCGGTCTGCCCGTCCGCGTTCGGTGCCACCTCGCAAACGTCGAGCCCATAGCGCTCGCGCAGGCGCTCGCCGAGCTCCATGCTTTTGAGCAGCGGATGATCGAGGCGGAACTTGATCAGGCCTTCCGAAATCGCCAGGGCGACCAGGCGCTGGGCGTTGGGGCGCGAGACGTTGAGGTCGGCGGCGATCTCGTCCTGGGTGCGCCGCTTGATGTAATAAAGCCAGGCAGCCCGCGCTGCCAGGTCGAGCCGCCGTGTCCTGGCCTCGATCTTTTCGTTCACCCTGAGGCTCCCGGACAGCAACCACATGCCCTCGCCGGTCGGGAAGGCATGGCGTCGAGCGATCACGCCGGCCAACCCTCGCAAGGACGACAAGTAAGCGCAGCTTCAGGCAACGGGTCAAGCCGGGCTCCGGAGGCGGTTGCGCGACTTGTCGTTACGGATTGGGTATCCAGCACGTCGATTAGAGATGCTGCTCTCGACACCCTGCTCGATCTCGACGGCCAGATCATCGTCATCGACCCTGCTGGTGAATATTGGGTCAAGATGGTGGTCGAACAGATCCCGCCGACAGACAGCCTGGTCGAATTGGAAAAGGACGCTCGCGGGCGATTGCGGCCCAGGGTCGACTACGACGAGATCGAGATGCGGGTGCCGCTGCCGGCGCCCTGATCCTCGCCGTCTGACCGCGCTTGATGCGGGTGGGGCTAGGGGACGGCATCGCCAAAGCCGCTCGCGAAGGCGCCTCGCGGAAGGCGGTCGATTCGACCGCATGGTGGGACACGGTCGAGCAACTCTACGCACAGCGAATCCTGCCGTTCGATCAGGGCCGCCCCGGTCGCCGGCACGTTTATGGATTGGGCGGGAAGCGCCGGACGGAGCCCAGGCTTCGCCGATGTGGCCATTGCCGCGACCGCACACGCTCACGGCGAATCGTCGGCACGCTGTACATCGGCATGGCTATCTCCCCCGTCCCCGCTTCTTCCAGTTGCCGACCTTCGGATCGGGGCGTTCGGGACGGGTGTAGTCGGATGAGGCCGGCGCTTCCTCCCGCCCCGGCCCCATCTCGTCGAGGGTCGGCTTCCTGGCCCGCGAGGCGGGCGTCCTCGAGGCGGGCGACCGTCCCGAGGCCGCACGTGCGGCAAAGCGCGGCTTGCCCTCGCCGCCGCCGAAATTGTGCGGGCCCATGTCGGAATCCGAGGGTTTATGGGGCCGGTTCCGCGGCAGGTTGGCGGCCTTGCCGTATTTGCGCTCGCCTGCGTAAGAGCCTGCTTCCCGTTCCACCGCCTGTTGCCGAGCCATCGGATCGGCCCCGACGGCGAGTTCGGTCGCCTCCAGCCGCTTGAGTTCGTCGCGCAGCCGTGCCGCCTCTTCGAATTCGAGGTTGGCGGCGGCGGCCCGCATGCGCTTTTCGAGGTCGGCGATGGTGGCCTTGAAATTGTGCCCGATCAGGTTTTCGGGCTTGACGAGGCCAGGATCGACCGTGACGTGATCGGCCTCGTAGACCGAGTTCAGGATGTCGGCGATGCCGCGCTTGATTGAAGCCGGCGTGATGCCGTTCTCGACGTTGTAGCGCTCCTGCTTCTGCCGGCGGCGGTCGGTTTCCGCGATGGCCCGCTCCATCGAGCCCGTCACGCGATCGGCATAGAGCACCACCTTGCCGTCGACATTGCGGGCGGCCCGGCCGATCGTCTGGATCAGCGAGGTTTCGGAGCGCAGAAAGCCCTCCTTGTCGGCGTCGAGAATCGCCACCAGGGCGCATTCGGGGATGTCGAGACCTTCGCGTAAAAGGTTGATGCCGACCAGCGCGTCGAAGGTGCCGAGCCGCAGGTCGCGGATGATCTCGATGCGCTCGATCGTGTCGATGTCCGAATGCATGTAGCGCACCTTCACGCCGTGATCGTGCAGGTATTCGGTGAGGTCCTCGGCCATGCGCTTGGTCAGCACGGTGACGAGCGTGCGATAGCCTTTGGCCGAGGTCTCCCTGATCTCGCCCAGCAGGTCGTCGACCTGTTGGCGCGCCGGCCGCACCTCGACGGGCGGGTCGATCAGCCCGGTCGGGCGGATCACCTGTTCGACGAAGACGCCCTGGGCGCGCTCGATCTCCCACGGGCCGGGCGTCGCCGACACATGCACGGTCTGCGGCCGCATGGCGTCCCATTCCTCGAAGCGCAGCGGACGGTTGTCGAGGCAGCTCGGCAGGCGGAAGCCATATTCGGCGAGGGTCGCCTTGCGCCGGAAGTCGCCTTTGTACATGGCGCCGATCTGCGGAATCGTGACGTGGCTCTCGTCGGTGAACACGAGAGCATTGTCGGGCAGATACTCGAACAGGGTCGGGGGCGGCTCGCCGGGCAGACGGCCGGTGAGATAGCGCGAATAGTTCTCGATGCCCTGGCAGACGCCGGTGGCCTCGAGCATCTCGAGATCGAAGGTGGTGCGCTGCTCGAGCCGTTGCGCCTCCAGCAGCCGGCCCATGCCGTGCAGCTGGTCGAGCCGCATCTTCAGCTCCTGCTTGATGGCCTTGATGCTCTGCACCAGCGTCGGCCGCGGCGTCACATAATGCGAGTTGGCATAGACCTTCACGTAGCTGAGGTCGTTGGTCTTCTTGCCGGTCAGCGGGTCGAACTCGCTAATGCTTTCGACCTCGTCGCCGAAGAAGTCGATGCGCCAGCCGCGATCCTCGTAATGGGCCGGGAAGAGTTCCAGGGTATCGCCGCGCACCCGGAACGTGCCACGGGTGAAATCCATGCTGGTGCGCTTGTATTGCAGCGCCACCAGGTCGGCGATCAACTGCCGCTGGTCGATCCTGTCGCGCACCGAAACCCCGAACGTCATGGCCGTGTAGGTCTCGACCGAGCCGATACCGTAGATGCAGGACACGGACGCCACGATGATGGCGTCGTCGCGCTCCAGCAGGGAACGCGTCGCCGAATGGCGCATGCGATCGATCTGCTCGTTGATGGTGCTTTCCTTCTCGATATAGGTGTCGGTCCGCGGCACATAGGCTTCGGGCTGGTAGTAATCGTAGTACGAGACGAAATATTCGACCGCGTTGTCGGGGAAGAAGCTCTTGAACTCGCCGTAGAGCTGCGCGGCCAGCGTCTTGTTGGGCGCCAGGATGAGGGCCGGCCGCTGCGTCGCGGCGATGAGCTGGGCCATGGTGAAGGTCTTGCCCGAGCCGGTCACGCCGAGCAGCACCTGGTCGCGCTCCTGCCGTCTTATGCCATCGACCAATTCGGCGATGGCGGTCGGCTGGTCGCCCTTGGGCTCGTACTCGGACCGCAGCGCGAATCCGATGCCCCCTTCCGACTTGTCGGGACGCGCCGGACGATGCGGTACCCAGGGGCGCTCTGCCAAGCGCGTGTCGCCGCCTTCGAGAAGCTGCTGCAAGACGTCGGCGCTCGCGGCCGAACCCGTCACGCCGCGCGGGTGGCTCGGCGCCTGCGGCTCGCGGTCGTGGACCTTGAGCGACGTCCCGGCGCCGCTCGAACCTACATCGAACCGACCCTGCGGGGCTTCGGCAAAGCCGCTCTTACGATCGTTCAGCGCCGGATTGAGCAGGGCCGCGAGGTGTTCCTCGAGCGGTTGGAGGTCCGGCCGCGATGCCTTGGCCCGAGCGGTACGGGGCGCTTTGATCGGCTTGCTGTCGGGCGGCTGGTCGGATGGCTGGCGGGCTCTCGGCATGAGCCGAATATGGGTCGATCGGGCGCCGGTTGGAAGAAGAGACTTGCCGTCATTCTGCTCGCGCGGGGCGGGCGCACAGAATGCCGCACCACCAATCCAGTGGACCAAGCGCTTGCGGGTTGCCCATGGGTGGCGCCTTCAGGCCCGCACCCGCGTCTTCTGCGGATCGTAATGCGGGAACGGCACAACCTGTGCCCTAAACGCTTCTGATGGCCATCGAGCTTGCCGACCTCGACGGCCGTGCCAACCCGCGAATGCGCGACATCGATCCGGCACAGGGCGATGGTCTTCTTGAGCGAAGGCGAGCGGGTGGCCGATGTGACGATGCCGATCTGGGCGCGTCCGACGAAAACGGGATCGCCGTGGCCGACCGCGTCGTTGCCGTCGAGATCAAGCCCGACGAGCTTGCGCGAGGGAGTGTTTCTCCGGCGCAGCAGAGCCTCCCGACCGACGTAGTCCACCTCCTTGTCGGCCACGGTGAACCCGATGCCCGCCTCGAAGGGGTCGGTCTGATCGCTGAAATCGTAGTTGGCAAACACCAGCCCGGCCTCGATTCGCAGCATGTCGAGAGCGTCGAGACCGAGGGGCGTCAAGCCGTGCGGCTCGCCGGCGGCCCAGATGGCGTCCCAGACCGCGAGCGCGTCCTTTGGATGGCACCACACTTCGTAGCCGAGTTCGCCCGTGTAGCCCGTACGCGAGACGATCACCGCAGGACCGGTTGCGGTTCCGATACGCCCGATGGTGAAGCGGAACCGTTTCAGCTCCGCCAGGGCCGGCTGTTGTGGTGGGGTCCAGATCACGCCTTGCAGGATCTCGCGGCTTTTCGGGCCCTGAACTGCCAGGTTGTGCAGCTGGTCGGTCGAGGATTTCACCCACACCTTCAGTCCCCAGGCCGCCGCCTTCTGCCGCAGCCACACACCGGTGAAATCCTCGCCGGCGATGACCCGAAAATTGTTCTGGCCGAGACGCATCACCGTCGCGTCGTCGACCATTCCGCCGTGGTCATAGCAGAGGGCGGTGTAGACGACCTGACCGACCGCCAGTTTGGCGACGTTGCGGGTCACGGTCCGCTGAAGCAGCTGCTCGGCATCCGGACCGATCACCTCGAACTTCCGCAGTGGTGAAAGATCCATGATGGCCGCGCCCTCGCGGCAGGCCCAATATTCGTCGATCGCCCCCCGGCCCGTGAAGCAGGACGGCAGCCAGAACCCACGATAGTCGATGAAGTTGCGGGTCAGCGACGACACGCGAGGGTAGAACGCCGATTCGCGAGTGAGGCGTGGTTCGGCATCGGGCGTCATGCGGAGTGCGGATCCCTTGGAGAACGTGTTCGTACCCTCATACACCCGAACGTGGATGTCGGTCGGGTTCCAGCCGTTGGCGGGGTCGATATCGTCGGCGCAGGACGACGACGCGCAGACGAGATCGGTCAGTGCCCGCAGCAGCACGTAATCCCCCGGCCGCGACCACGGCTCGTCGGCGGTCAGCGCGTTATTGGTTTCGATGCTGGTATTGTAGAAGAAGTTGACGGCCGGCCAGCCTCTTCGGGCGCGGACCCCGTAGGGCTGGAGCGCGGCATTGAAGTTGTCCGAACAGTTCGCGTGGCCCGGGCAGCCGATGTCCTCGTAATATTTGGCGCTGCAGGCGAGCGCGAACGTGTCGTGGCGACCCACCGTGTCGCGGACGACTTCGACGAGCGGCTGCATGTCCTCGTCATAATATTTCGAATGCAGTCCCGGTCCCGGATAGGCGGAGCCCATCAGGGTCCTGGTCGTGGTCGGGTCGAGGCCTTTCTCGGCGCCCTCGGCCAATTGCG
>JBBPYT010000324.1:0-3358 GCA_038199665.1 Hyphomicrobiales bacterium | reverse complement strand
TTTGCAATCCACGCTGCCGCCGGGCGACTTCGGTGGCCTCAGGCGGCGGACACGGGCCGGGATGGGGCGCTGCCAGGGCTTTTACTGCAACGCGCAGCTCGCCGTTTTGACGGCCGGCCGCTTGGCGGCTCCGCTGGCCGTGGGCACGACTCATGGCTGACAGTACGGCGTTCGACGCGATCGTTCTGGGCGGGGGGCCCGCGGGTCTTGCAGCAGCGGCGGAGCTGCGCCGCAGGGGTATCGAACGGCTGGTCGTTCTCGAACGCGAAGGCGTCGTCGGCGGCGCGACCCGGCACTGCGGCCATCCGCCCTTCGGCCTCCGCGAGTTCGGGCGCCTGATGACGGGCCCGGCCTACGCACAAAGATTGGCGGCTTTCGCGGCCGAACGTGCGATCGAAGTCAGGCTCGCGCACAGCGTGGTCGGTATTCACCCCGGCGGACGTCTGTCGATCGCAACGCCCCAGGGTCGTGCGGATCTGCAAGGCAAGCGCGTCGTGCTGGCTATGGGTGCCCGCGAAAAGCCCCGCTCGGCGCGGCTCGTGACGGGAGACCGGCCGATCGGCGTGATGAACGCCGGTGCGCTGCAATCCTATATCTATCTTCACGGCCTCCAGCCCTTCAAGCGACCGGTGATCGTCGGTTCCGAACTGGTCAGCCTGTCTTCGATCTGGACCTGCCTCAATCACGGGATCCGCCCGCAAATGGTGGTCGAAGAGTGCCGAGCCCCCATCGCACGCTGGCCGCTCGGCTGGTTCCCCAGGCTCGCCGGCATACCGGTTCGGTATCAGGCGACCGTGACGGACATCAAAGGCCAATCGCGCGTCGAAGCCGTTCAGATCATGGACGCCAGCGGACAATTCGAAACGATCGAATGCGATGGCCTGTTGTTCACCGGCGGCTTTCTGCCCGAGGCGAGCCTCCTCCGGCAAGGCGCCGTCGAGATCGATGACGGCAGTGGCGGTCCGCGTGTCGATCAATACGGGCGGTGCTCGGACCCTGCTTATTTCGCGGCCGGAAATGTGCTGAGATCCATCGAGACCGCCGGATGGTGCTTTCGAGAAGGCAAGGCTCTGGGAGGGATCGTGGCAGACGATCTCCTGGGCCAGCTGCCAACGCCGCGAGGACAGATGGCGATAAGACGCGGCGACGGGGTGAAACTGACGGTGCCGCAACGGATCAGCTTGCCATTTCGCAGCTCGGCCGCGGGCCACGTGCAGGTGCGTTTGTGCGACATGACGTCAGGCACATTGGCGCTCGAGCGCAATGGCGTGATCGTCTGGAGCAAGCGCCTGACGGGGCGGCCCGAGCGGCGGATCCTGGTTCCGCTCCGTAGCCTGGAGGGGGCCGCTGCGCCGGACGACCTCGAAATCAGTTTCACCTGACGGCGGTTCTCACTCGGACCGCTGCGTGAAGCGATAGGCAATAAGCACCGGCACGAACGTGATCGCGGTGACGAGAAGCACCACCACATTCACCTCAGGCAGGCGCTGACCCAGGCGGATGGCGCCGAAAATCCACAGCGGCAACGTGTTCTGCGCTCCGGCCGTGAAGGTCGTGACGATCACTTCGTCGAACGAGAGCGCGAAGGCCAGGATGGCGCCGGCGATCAGCGAGGTCGAGATCATGGGCAGCGTCACCAGCCGGAAGGTCCTCCAGCTGTCCGCGCCGAGATCCATGGAGGCTTCGGAGAGCGAGGCCGGCATGCGCCGCAGCCGCGCCAGGACATTGTTGTAGACGACGACGATGCAGAAGGTCGCGTGGCCGACCACGATGGTCCAGAAGGACAAGCCGACGCCCCACAGCGTGAAGAAGGAGTTCAGCGCCATACCGGTGATGATGCCGGGCAGGGCGATCGGCAGGACGACCACAAAGGACAGGGCCTCGCGGCCGACAAAGCGGAACCGATGGACCGCGAAGGCTGCCGCCGTCCCGAGCACCACCGCAATCGCGGTCGCGATCACCGCCGCTTCAAGCGAAAGCGCCAGGGCTGCGCGGATCTCGCGATTGATCCAGGCGGAGGCGAACCATTGCAGGCTGAGGCCAGGAATGGGCCACGACTGAATATTGGACGCGTTGAAGGCATAGACCGCTATGATCGCGATCGGCCCGAACAGAAAGATCAGGACCAGGGCCACCCAGATGCCGAGAAGGATCCGCGCCGTCCGCGAGTGCATCGATGCCTCACATCGTCTCGAAAGCGCCGAGACGGCGCGCCACTGTCAGGTAAAGCCCCATGACGAGGAGCGGCACGGACGCAAAGGCGGCGGCGAAGGGCACGTTGTTGGCAATGCCGACATTGGCATAGACGACGTTGCCGATGAAGTCCGACCCCGGGCCGCCGACGAGGACGGGCGTGATGTAATCGCCGAGCGTGAGCGAGAAGGTGAAGATCGAGCCGGCGATCAAGCCGGGCAGGCTGAGCGGCAATACGACTTTGACCGTCGTCCGCCAGGCTTTTGCGCCGAGATCTTGCGAGGCTTCGAAGAGCGAGTTCGGAATTCGCTCGAGCGCCGCATAAAGCGGGGTGATCATGAACGGCAGCCAGATGTAGGAAAACACGATCCACATCGCCCATCGGGAATAGCCGATATCGAGCGCCGGCAAGCCGACCTGCGTCAGCCCCCAATTCAGGGCGCCGTCATGGGCGAGGATCAAACGCCACGCATAGACGCGGGCGAGATAGCTCGACCAGAGCGGCAGAAGCACGAGTGTAAAGAGCGCCACGCGGAGTTTCGGCCCGGCGATCCGCGCCATGCAATAGGCGAACGGATAAGCGATCAACGCGTCCGTCACCGTCACGGCGGCCGCGATGCCGATCGTGCGAACCGCTATCGCGCGGTAGGTTTGGCTGGCGATGAGCTGGCGGAAGTTGTCGAGAGTCCAGCTCCGATCCAACTCCCCTGTGAAGGCGTCGACGCTCCAGAAGGCAGCGACGAACAGAACCACCAGCGCCGCAAGATAGATCAGGATGAACCAGGCCAAAGGCGGTGCGAGGATCGCACCGAGAGCCAGGGACCAGTGCCGCCAGAGTGTCGCCGAGAGGCTGCGCATGAGGCCGCGGCGAGCTTCCGGGACGGGAGCCGATAGGGTCATCGTCGACCGCGAGTTTCGAGAGGACGGACGCGACCGCCGGTTCGATGTCCGTAACTTCGGCAAAGCGGCGACGCGCCAAAGGCCCAGGCCTTCAGACCGGGGCGCGCCTCCGTCTTCCAACCTTCTGTCGAGGAGAGAAGGGCATCCCCTCGATGCGTCTCCGCTTCACGGTTCGGCAAAGCGAAAGCCTATCCCTTGATCTCCTGCCACTTGCGCTGCCAATCGGTATAGCTGGTGCACGTCGCGCTGCCGTCCGAGCATTGTT
>JBBPYT010000323.1:0-3550 GCA_038199665.1 Hyphomicrobiales bacterium | reverse complement strand
CTCGAAGCCGATCTGCGGCGAGCCGTCGAGCGCAACGAGATCAAGGTTCATTTCCAGCCCATCGTGCGGCTGGAAGACCGCACGATCGCCGGCTTCGAAGCCTTGTTGCGATGGACACACCCGCGGCTCGGGCTGGTGCCACCCTCCGAATTCATCCCCGTGGCGGAACAGACCGGGCTGATCGTCGATCTCGGCATTTTCGCGCTCGACCGCACGGCCCGCGAACTCGCCGCTTGGCAACAGGCGCTCGACGTATTCCCGCACATCTACGCGTCGGTCAACATTTCGTCCCGGCAGCTGCTGCGCCACGATCTTCTGAGCGACGTCAAGGCGGTGCTGACGCGATCTGGCGTGCTGCGGAATTCGCTGAAGCTTGAATTGACCGAAAGCCTGGTGATGGAAAACCCGGAATATGCGGCGCAGATCCTGGCCCGCATCCGCGACCTCGGCGCCGGGCTGTCGCTCGACGACTTCGGCACCGGCTATTCGTCCCTCTCCTACCTGCAACGGTTTCCCTTCGACACCATCAAGATCGACCAGTCCTTCGTGCGCCAGAACGGGAAGGGCAGCCGCCCCATCATCCTGCGTTCCATGGTGACCTTGGCCCACGACCTCGGCATGGAGGTCGTGGCCGAAGGCGCCGAATCCGAGAGCGACGTGATCGAACTCTCGCAACTCGGCTGCGAATACGCCCAAGGCTTCGCCTTCGGCCAGCCCATCAGCGCGGCGGAAGCCAGGAAGCTCGTCGGCGCCGCCAGCGAGGCAGCCTAGACCGAAATCGCGCGGCAGCAGGGGAGCGCGACCATGCGGGACGACTACCCCTCGATCGCGGCCGGGATCGTCACCTTCAACCCCGACTCTGAACAGCTTTACCGGCTCGTGCAAACGCTGTCGCTCAGTCTCGGGCGCATCTATCTTTTCAACAATGCACCGCTCGAACCCATGCTGCGGGCAGCGTTGGCCGCTTGTGAAGGACTGCTCTTCATCGACGCCGAAGGCAACCTCGGGGTCGGCGTAGGATTGAACGTGATTGCGCTGGCCGCGACCCGCGGCGGCTTCGAAAGGCTGATCGTATTCGACCAGGATTCACGCGCCTGGCCAGGCATGGTCGAACAACTCGAACTCGCTTTCGACCAACTGGAAGCGGCCCGGCGCAGGCCGGCGGCCGTCGGGCCGCGTCTCGTGCCGCCGGCGGGCGCCAGCACCTCGAAACCGCCGCGCTACAAGCTCCGACCGGGGGTGGCGGCCCAGGGCCCGCTTCTGCCGGTCGACTTCCTTCCCACTTCCGGTTCCTTGTTCAACCTGCGGGTTCTGCGCGAAACCGGGCTGTTCAGGGCTGATTACTTCATCGATGCCGTCGATCTCGAATGGAGCTTTCGGGCCTGGGCGCGAGGGGTGAGCTGCTGGGTGGCCAGCGACGTGCTGATGGAACATACGGTCGGTTCCGGCGTCATCGCCCTGCCGTTCGGGTTCAAAATGCCGAACCAGAAGCCCTTCCGCATGTATTGCACCCTGCGCAATACGACCTATGGCCTTCGGCTTGGGCACGTTCCGTTACGCTGGAAGGCCAAACAGGCAGCCTATATGGCGGTCCAAATCCTGGGCTACAGCTATCATCACGGCTTCGCGCCAAGCGCTGTGCGTCCGCTGCTGGCCGGCCTACGAGACGGCCTCCTGGGGCGGCTCGGTCCCCCACCGCCGGAAGCGGGGCTTTGAACCCGAAGACGCGATCGGTGCTGGAACAGCATTTTCGCACCAGAGCGATGCTCGACGCAAGGAACGCTCATCGAAGCGAGATCGTCGTCCGTCCTGACCTATAGCGGAGGGAGCCAAACAGCAAAACCCGCCGGATACCGGCGGGCTGCTTGGTGTTTTGCTCTGCCCTGCGAGCCGGAGAGGCCGGCTCCGTCAATCGCTAGAACTTGTAGTTCAGGCCGACGCGGGCCAGGTTGCCTTCGGTCTTGGCCCGGACAGCGTACCCGTTCGAGCCGCCGCCAACCGGAGTAGCCGTGAAGCTCGAGGTCCCGAGATCGTAATGGATATATTCCGCCTTCAGCGTCACGGCGCTGGAGTGGAAGAAGTTCAGGAACGAATTGGTCGGGATCGCATATTCGATACCGCCACCGTACGCGAAGCCGGTCTGGAAGTCGCTGTGGCTCCCGAAGAAGCGGAGCGAATTGGCGTTGCCGGGCGCGAAAAGGAGAGCCTTCTGGAAGGCTTCGCCGTAGGCGAAACCGCCCGTGCCGTACACCAGGAACTGGTTGAACGCATAGCCCACCCGACCGCGCACGGTGCCGAGATAATCGAGACCGGAGCGGAACGTCTTGTTGGTATTGCGCGCGCCGACGAACGTTTGTGTTCGGCTGAGATCCGTATAGGCCGCATCGGCTTCTAGACCGACCACGAAGCCACCGGCCGGTCCCCCGAACTGATAGTTGTAGCCGATCTGGCCGCCGGCGGTGACGCCGCTGTCGGTATTTTTGAACGTTCCTGGGCGACTGCCGGTGACGACTCCGTCATTGGCCGGCGTCACACCCGTGAGATTGAAGCGGGTCGTGTTGTCGAAGGCGTAGCCGGCATTGATACCGAAATATGGCCCCGTCCAGGTGAAGATCGGCAAAGGCGCGATATAGGGCGCCGGCGGAGCCACGCGCGCCGGCAGGTCGGCCGCCATGGCGGCACCGGCGGAACACAATGTCAGAGCCGCCGTCGCGGCAACCCGGGTAAAATTGATCATTTGAAGCAAGTCCCTTTGTCGGCGATGCTTGAGTTGAGGGTATAGTTCTTCGTCTGCGGCTCAGACAAGGACAAAACAGAGCAGGGCAGCGACTTCCAGACGGACTGTGGCCGATTGTCCACAACGTAAGTAGGACATTGTTTACCCCCATTGGGCAAAGGTAGGCTAACAATTAACCCTGGAGAAATGTTCCGCAGCAACACAGGATTTAGTTAAGCAATTTTGCGGCGACAACACGGCGAAACCCGTCGAAGCGTCGGAGATGGTCAGATGGGGAATCCGCTCACCGCAGCCGGGAGGCCCCGGCATCTGGCGCAACGTCCAAGCACGGTCAGGCTGATCTCGTCAGCGGCGCCCTCGCGGCCTTCCACCAAAGCTCGGATTTCGCTTATCGGCAGGGCGCAATCGATATCCTTGATGGCGCCGCAGATCCTGCAGACAAAATGAGCATGGTTGGCTCGTGCGGGCTCGTAAAGCGCCGCTTTCATGCCAGGAACATGGACTTCGAGAATGAGTCCGAGGTCGCGTAGTCGGTCGAGCGCCCGGTACACCGTTGAATGGCCGAGTCCCGACTTGAGCTTTCTAGCCCTTGCCAACACCTCCGCCGCCACGGAATGGCAGCCGGGCTGCTGCGCCCGCACGACATCGTAGACGAGCTGGTAATTGGCAGGCAGACGCTTGGAACGTTCCGCTGCTGCCCGTCGGCCGCATGGTGTTGAACCGCGTGCCTGACAACTTTTTCGCGGAAGTCGAGCAGTCCGCCTTCGGCACGGGCGTGCTGGTCGACGGCATCGACTTCTCCGACGATAAGAT
>JBBPYT010000322.1:0-9284 GCA_038199665.1 Hyphomicrobiales bacterium | reverse complement strand
TGCCGCCCAGCAGGACCATGACCAAGCCGTCGACCGAAATCGGGATGCCGAGAGTGTCGGGAAAGACGCTGCCTTTGAGAAAGGCGAACAACGCACCCGCCAGGGCCGCGAAGCCACCCGCGACCACGAAAGCCGTCCATTGCGTGGCGCGCCGGCTGATGCCCACGGCCTCCGCGCGCAAGCCGGAATCCCGTGTGGCGCGCAGAGCGTAGCCGAAAGGCGAGAACACCAGCCCTCGAAGCGCCGCGATCCCGGCCATGGCAGCGCCGAGCGCCAGCCAATAGAAGGTGCGGGGGGTTGCGGCCCAGGGGTCCGGCCAAATGCCCAGGAGCCCGTTATCGCCTCCCGTGACGGCGCTCCACTGGAAGATCGTCGACCAGGCGATTTGCGCAAAGGCCAAGGTCAGCATCGCAAAGTACAGACCCGACAGACGGACGCAGAACCAGCCGAACAATGCCGCGCCCACAACGCCAAGGTCAACGCCGCAGACCAGGGCTGGCATCATGGACAGGCCAAAGTTCTTCAGGGCCAGCGCTGCCCCGTAGGCGCCGAGACCGAAATATGCCGCGTGCCCGAACGAAACCAACCCTCCCGCCGACATCAGGAACTGCAAGCTTGCGGCAAAGAGCGCGAAGATCAGAATTTCGGACCCGACGGTTGTGGCGTAATCGCCCGCCGCAAAGGGCAGAGCCGCTGCGACCAGCACGAGAGCCACGCAGGCCAAGCGAGCGCGGGCGCCCAGCGGGTGCCATGGCCGCGTCGTGACGTCGCCGGCGCTGCGCGAAGCGGCTTCCGGGCGGCCGAACAGGCCAAAGGGGCGCACCACCAGCACCAGGGCCATGACAACGAACACGAGAACGAGCGACACGGCCGGAAAAACCAGAATGCCGAAGGCGTTGAGTTCGGCCACGATCAGAGCGGCGACGAAGGAGCCCGGGACGCTGCCGAGGCCCCCGATCACGACGACGACGAATGCCTCGACGATCACACTCAGATCCATGGTGTGATTGACCGCATCACGCGGGATCTGCAGCGCGCCGCCGAGGGCGGCCAGAAACACGCCGAGAGCAAAGACGCCGGTGAACAGCCACTTTTGGTTGACGCCGAGCGCCGCCACCATCTCGCGGTCCTGGGTCGCGGCGCGAACCAGGACGCCGAACCGGGTCCGGTGAAAAACCAGCCACAGCAGGCTCATGACGGCCGGGCCGAGCGCGATCAGCACGAGATCGTAGCTCGGCACAGCCTGTCCCAACACGGAAACGGCGCCGCGCAAGCCCGGCGCCCGGGGGCCCACGAGGTCCTCAGGCCCCCAGAGAACAACGGCGAGATCCTCGACCACCAGAGTCAAGCCGAAAGTGGCGAGAAGCTGGAACAGGTCGGGGGCGTGATAGATGCGGCGCAGCAGCACAATCTCGACAAACGCCCCCAGCACGGCGACGGCCAGCGCCCCCAAAAGGATGCCGCTCCAAAATCCGAATGCTCCCGAGAAGCGCTCCGTCAAGCTGTAGGCCCCGTAGGCGCCGAGCATGTAGAACGCGCCATGCGCGAAGTTCACGATCCGCGTCACGCCGAAGATGATCGACAGGCCGCACGCGACCAGGAAGAGCGAGGACGCCCCGGCGAGCCCGGTGAGAAATTGGGCGATATAGAGGCTCATCGTCCCTCGCTGGCCGGGACGGGCCGCATCACTGCGGGCGGAGTTTCTTCACTTCCTCGTCACTCGGCAGATATTTGGCTCCGTCCCGATATTCGAAGTTCGTCATCACCCCGGCGCCGTCCTTCACGGCCGTCGTGCCGACGAACGCCCCCAAGGTCGATTGGTGATCGATCGCCCGGAACATTGCCTTGCCGAAGGGCGAGTCGAAGGACAAGCCTTCCGTTGCGGCCACGAGCTTGTCCGGGTCGGTCGAATCGGCCTTGCGCAGAATGTCCGCTGCAGCATGGATCAACGTATAGCCGACGACGGAGCCTAGCCGTGGATGGTCGTGGTATTTGTCCTGATAGGTCTTGAGAAAGGCGTCGTGCTCGGGAGTATGGATCGCGTACCAGGGATAGCCCGTGACGATCCAGCCTTCGGGGGCTTCGTCCTTGAGCGCATCGAGATACTCTGGCTCGCCGGTGAGAAAGCTCACCACGGAGCGGCCCTGGAACAGGCCTCGGGTGTTGCCCTCGCGCACGAGCTTGACGAGATCGGGACCGAATTCGACGTTGAGGATGGCGTCCGGTTTGGCGCCCGCGATGGCCTGCACCACGGGGCCGGCGTCGATCTTGCCCTGCGGTGGCCATTGCTCTGCGATCCATTCGATGTCCGGCCGCTTGGCTGACAGGAGCTTCTTGAACACGGAGACGGCGGATTGGCCATATTCGTAGTTCGGGGCGATGGTCGCCCAACGCTTGGCCGGCAGTTTCGCAGCCTCGTCCGCGAGCATCGCGGCCTGCATGTAATTCGAGGGGCGCAGGCGGAAAGTGTAGTGATTGCCGGAGGCCCAGACCATGGCATCGGTCAGGGGTTCGCCAGCGAGGTAGAACACGTGTTTTTGCTTGGCGAAATCGGCGAGCGCCAGTCCGACGTTCGAGAAGAAGCCGCCGGCCAGCATGGCCACGTTCTCGCGGGAGACGAGTTCGTTTGCGGCCGTGACGGCCTCAGCGGGTTTGCCGGCATCGTCCTTGGAGACGACAACGAGCGTTTTGCCGTTGATGCCACCCTTGGCGTTGACCTCTTCGACGGCCAACTGCCATCCCTTGCGGTAGGGCTCGGTGAAAGCAGGCAGGGCGGAATAGGAATTGATCTCGCCGATCTTGATTTCACCGCTCTGCGCTCGCGCGCTCCCCGCTCCGGCACCGGCAAGGATCGCGACACAAAGGGCTGCAGCAATCGCTTCTCGTTCCATCCGTGTTTCCCCTGGCTTCGTGCATCTCCGTTCGATGACGTGTATCGGACGCGCGACTTATCGCAATCCGTCCTCGCCCTTGATTTGATCCACGGTCAAACCGCCGACGCGGGGCAGCGGCCGTCCGCTGTCGGTGATCGCGATGGCAACGAGGATCTCGTTGGCGCGCGGCGCGTCATTGATGCGGACTTCCATGCCGTCGAAATGACTCCGCACGAAGGCCGCATCCTTGTGCCCGAGCGGCACATCAAGAACCGCGCCAGGACCGCCCCGTTTCTTCGAGGACGGAATAAGCGCCGCACCCTTGCCAAGGGCCTTCCGTACGGGAGCACCCATCTTCGGATGAAGGATCGCGGCGGCATGTTCCAATTCGCCGTTTTCGCCCACGAGCGCCGCCTTGCCGTAGCTGTTCGCCTGCTCTCCCGAAATCCCCAACGCCGCAACCGCACGCGCGGTCAAGAGACTGCCCAGCTCCTCACCGATCGCGATGAGCTGCGACAGGTCCTCGACATAAGCTCCGGCGAACGGGTTCTCGATCACCGCGAGAGCGGCGGCGCGTCGGGTCGGCGGATCGACTGCGCGGCCCGCTTCCATTCTGGTCTCTTCGACGATCGTCACGATCTTGCGGATGGCCGCGCCCATGCAGCAAAGCCTTTCTTGCCGGGCCTCTGGATGAAACGGCTACGCTCAGCGCAGCCCATCCTGGCCGTTGATGTCGCTCGCCTTCAACCCGCCGACCCGCGCATGAACGCGGGGCCCCGTGGTCATCACCAGCGCGAGCACGATTTCGTCGGCGCGCGGTGCGTCCGGAATACCGACCTCCATGGCGTCGAAGTGGCTGCGCACGTAGGAAGCATTGGTGTGGGTCACCGGCACATCGAGCCGAGTTCCCGGCCCGCCGACCTTCTTGGTCGAGGGCACGATGGCCTTGCTGTCCCCCAGAATCTCGCGCATGCCGTAGCCGCCCGGCACGTGCCACAACGCCCCATGTTCGAGTTCGCCCTCTTGACCCACGATGGCGCCCTTGCCGTAACCCTCGATGCGGCGGGGATCGCCGCCCAGAGCTTCCAGAAGGCTCCGTGCCATGCCGAGCCCGAGCGGCTGCAAATCCTCCATGAAACTTGCGATGTCCGCCACGTAGCGACCGGCGAACGGATTCTCGATTGCGGCAAGGATCGCGCCCCGGCGCAGCGGCGTGTCGGCAATCGGACCGCCTTCATGAAAGATCTCCTCCACCGCGACGAGACGCTTTCGGACGACAACCTCAGGCATGGGCGTGAATTTCCGTGAGGTAGAAAGGCCGTTTGGCGGATGATGCCGTGGCGGGTCCAAGGCTCGGGACCGCGCCGGCGATAATGGTTCTTCCCTGCAGCTGCAGGGCTGCCCCGACGATCAGACCGCGCTCGATCAACCTTTGCGCACAGGCCGATCCGGAGCCCAGCGCGGTCGCGATCTCGGATGCGTCCAGCGGACCTACGGCACGCGTCACCAGCCGGTCGCCGAGGTCGCTGTCGGGGTCGATTTCGCGAGCCGGCACCCGCTGCACGGCAGGGTGGCCCGGCAAATCGACGCTGTTGGCGACCACGGTTGCGGCAGCGTCCGCCGCCGAGGCGGAGCCGGCCAGTATGGTCACGCTGTCGGCGATGCCGAGCGAAAAACTGCGCCCGCGCCAGCCGCTCGTGGCGACGCCGCGCACGGGATCTTCCGCCGCGATCACGACACGGCCGAACAGGCTAGGTCTGTCGGGCCGATCCACCATGCCTACCGTGAAGCACTCGCCAGGTGCGCAATGAAAGGCAATGTCGCCGCCGTTGTTGACGAACGCCCGCTCAAGCTCGGCCGCGCCGCACATGCAGGCCAAGATGTCCTCGGCGACAGCCCCGGCCACGGCCGCCATCGGCGTGATGAACGCGGCTGCGGCGAAGGGCGCGACGGCGCCACGCATCTTCCGCGCGATGGGTCCGGCCAGGCGCGAGCTTGCAGGGGAAGCTGGCGCTCTCAACTCCGTGAGCTCCTCACAGAGCTCGTCGAGAACTCCCGCGAAGCGCCGGGCCGCGGCCTGATAGGCGTCGCGTATCGCGCCGGGCGAGCCAAAGGCTTGGATGACGTGGTCGATCGGCCCGTCCTGCAGATGCAGGCGGCGCCCGTCGAGCAACAGCCGTATCTGCGGGGGCGACCTCACCGGCGCACCGGCCTGGCGGCGTCGGGCCGCAGGGGCCAGGGATTTTCGGCGGGCTGCGGCAGCTGTTTGCGGTGCTCGCTCGGACCGCGAAATTCGGACAGCGGCCGGATCTGGTCCATATGGCCCCCGAGCTTCTCGTAGTCGGACAAGCGCAACGTGAACTCGATGGGCGCCACCAGCGCCGGGGTCGGCACATAGCCGAAGCCATTGGCCGGCACACGGGATACATCCACCATGAAGGTGATGCCGCCGCCGGGCCAGACATAGGTCGGCGCTCCGCCGCAGGTCACCACTGTCAGTGCGTCCTTGACGGAGCGCGTGAGACGCACCGGATTTTCCGTGACGCCCGCGCGAAGCGAGCCGCCGGCTCCGCCCATGAAGAGGATCGTGCACAAGGCCGGCTCGCAATTCTCCTGAATGAGCGCGACCGAGCGGGTCAGGTCCTCCGGCATCGTATGCTCGATCGGCCGCAGGCCCGCGTCGAGCACGTAGTAGGCCGCATGCTCCCCGGTGGTCGACACCATCAGCATGGTCAGGCCGGGGTGAGCCGTCTTGGCATCGAAAGGTCCGAGAACCTGCAACGGGTCGGCGATGTTGGTGCCGCCCCAGCCCGTACCGGGCTCCGCGACCTGAAAATAGCGGCCGGGCGTCGAGCGACGCCCCTTCACCTTGATTCCGGTGTCCGGGATGCCCAACAGCTTCCCGGCCTGGTGCTCCGAGAGGACACCGGTGATGTGGTCGTCGACCACCACCACCTCATCGACCTTGTTGTGCCACTGCTTGGCGAACATGCCTATCGTGGCCGAGCCGCAGCCGACCCGCATCCGCTCTTCCGGCACCCCGTTGACGATCGGCGGTTGTCCGGCCTGCACCAGCACCGTCGCCCCCTCGTCGATCGCCAGCTCGACCGCCTCGCCGTTGCACAAGGCCAGCAAGGCATCGCAGGTGACGCGTCCTTCCTTCTTCGAGCCGCCGGTCAGATGGTGGACCCCACCCAGCGACAGCATCTGCGAGCCATATTCGCCCGTGCTCACATGGCCGATGGCTTCCCCGTCGACGCGCGCCAGCGCCCGCTCCGGGCCGAGATGCCGGTCGGTGTCGATTTTCACCTTCACCCCGCAATAGGAGAAGATGCCTTCGGTCACCACCGTGACCGTGTCCACCCCGTCGATCTCAGAGGACACGATGAAGGGCGCCGGCTTGTAATCGGGATAGGTCGTGCCCGCACCGATGGCGGTCACGAAGGTTTGCGGCTCGCGCAGGATGTTGCCGTCCCAATCGAGGGCACCGGCATTGAAAGGCACGACCTTGCCGCCGTCCACGAGTGCATGTTCCAGCACGACATGCGGGTCGACGCGCACGAGTTGGCCGGCGTCATTGGCGTAGCGGTCGCAGGCGCCCTTGGCTCCCGGCTTGATGTAGCACATCACCGGACACGCATCGCAGCGGATCTTGTCGCCGATGTCAGTGCTTCGATCGTGCGGCATCGTCATATGCGGATCGGTTTTTCGACGCGAGGCTACCGTATTCGTTCGTATGCAAACAATGTGATCGCCAGTTCGGAATTCTGTCAAGCCCCCCGGGGGTGGGTGCCGGGGCGGTTTGAAGTCGGATGTCAACCCCTTCTCGGAACTTCGGCAGCCGACAGCGTATATACCCATCCTATACTTTCGGGCGCATAAATCATTGAAATACGCTGATCCGTATATTGTCAGATTTGATCGTATATTGGGCGGGATGGAGATCGCCATGGAGCAAATCGCCCGCACACCTTCCCTGATCGGCAACGCGATACGGCGTCACCGCCGCAGCTTGGGGCTGATTCACTTCACCGTCGGAGAGAAGACGAAACTGCGACAGGCCACTGTCTCAGCTGTAGAGAGGGGCGAGCCGGGCACCCAGCTTCGCACCGTCTGCGACTTGTTGGCCGCCCTAGGTCTCGAGTTCGTTATCCGACCCCGCAGCACCGCCTCAGCTGACGAGATTGAAGGCTTTTTCTGATGGATCGGCGTTTTGCGGAATTCTGGTCCCTGTTCCAGCCCGAGATCCCAACAAGAGCCAGGTCTTTAGTCGCAAGGACGAGTCCGTTCTCGGCGAGATCTTCGGCGACCCGAACCGCCTTCGACCTCGTGAGCATCGTCTTCATGAGAGGCGATGGCAGCCGCCCCGCCGCCACCCTCCCCCGCTTGCATGCTCGTCCACAAACGATAGCATCGGTCGCGGCGGCATCGGGTCGGGGAAGGCATGATCCACATCATCGTGAATGGCGTCGCTTACGACCTCGACGTGCCGCCACAGGCGCCGCTGCTCTACGTCCTGCGCAATGACCTCGGGCTGAACGGGCCGAAGTTCGGCTGCGGCCTCGGGGAATGCGGCACCTGCACCGTGATCATGGACGGTGTCGCGGCCCGTTCCTGCGTCGTGCCGCTCAGCGTCGCCAATGGCCGGAGCATCGTCACGCTGGAAGGCCTCGGCTCGCTCGAGAGCCCCCACCCCGTGCAGCAGGCCTTCATCGCGGAGCAAGCCGCGCAATGCGGCTACTGCTTGAACGGCATGATCATGACGACCAAAGCCCTGCTCGACCGCAATCCGGACCCGAACGAGAGCGAAATCCGCGCGGAATTGCGGGGCAATCTTTGCCGCTGCGGAGCCCATGTCGAAATTCTGCGTGCAGTGCGTTTGGCCGCCGTTCTGACGGCCGAACGGGCGTCGCACCCGTGACGCCTCGCACGAGCGTGGCCCAGGCCAGGAATGATCTGAACCGTCAAGGGGCGCTGCTTGTTTTGCGCGCCCCGCATTCGGCGGGGCCGGTCGAAGAAGAACCGGCCGGCGCCGGCCCACAGCCTGAGAGCACGGAGGTCGAACTCTTCATCGTCGTGACCGACGATGAAAGCGTTACGGCCTATAACGGCCATGTCGATCTCGGCACGGGGATCGGCACGGCCCTCGCCCAAATCGTCGCCGACGAGCTCGATGTCGCGTTCGACAAGGTCAGTGTGGTGCTCGGCGATACGGAAGGCGCCCCGAACCAGGGCGCGACCATCGCCAGCGAAACCATTCAGGTCACGGCAGTACCGCTCCGGCAGGCGGCAGCCCAGGCCCGTGAGTTCTTGGTGGCCCGGGCGGCGGAGCAGCTGAACGCCGCGCCCGAAGATCTTGTCGTGGAGGACGGCGTCGTCCGTCGCCGCCAGGGCGGCAATGTCCATGTGTCCTACGGCAATCTGGTCCGGGGCCGGCACATCCGTCTTTTCCTTTCCGGCGAGGCAAAGCTCAAGGCGCCAGCCGACTACCGCTTCGTGGGTCAGAAGGTGCCGCGCGTCGACATTCCGGCCAAAGCGACGGGCGCCTTCATCTATGTTCACGACGTGCGCGTCCCCGGCATGCTGCATGGCCGCGTGGTCCGCCCGCCCTATGCCGGCCTGGATGCGGGCGATTTCGTCGGCGCCAGCCTGATCGGTGTCGACGAGGCCTCGATTTCCGATATCCCCGGTGTCGTTGCCGTCGTGGTGATCCGCGACTTCGTGGGCGTCGTTGCGGAGCGGGAGGAGAATGCCGTCAGGGCAGCCTCGCAACTCAAGGTCACCTGGAAACCCTGGCCCGGTCTGCCCGATCTCAATCGACCGGAACTGGCGTTGCGCGCCAACCCGTCCACCCCGCGAACGCTGCTCGACCGGGGGGATGTGGATGAAGCGATCGCCGGCGCGGACGCACGTTTGCAGCGGACTTACCTGTGGCCGTACCAGATGCACGGCTCGATCGGACCGTCTTGTTCGCTCGCCGACTACCGGCCCGACGGCCTCACGCTCTGGTCCGGCACGCAAAACCCCTTCATGCTGCGGGCCGATCTCTCCCGGCTGTTGGGCCTGTCGGAAGACAGGATCGTGATCATCCGCCACGAGGCGGCGGGGTGCTATGGCCGCAATTGCGCCGACGATGTCGGGGCTGACGCGGCCCTGCTGTCGCGAGCGGTGGGGCGTCCTGTTCGGGTGCAATTGAGCCGCGAACAGGAGCACGCCTGGGAGCCCAAGGGCGCCGCGCAAGTCATGGACGTGGACGGCGGCGTCGATCCAGCCGGGAACGCCATCGCGTACGATTTCAGCACGCGCTTTCCTTCCAACGCCGCCCCAACCTTGGCGCTGTTGCTCACCGGCACGATCCCGCCCGTGCCTGAGGTCTTCGAGATGGGAGACCGCACGGCGATTCCGCCTTAC
>JBBPYT010000321.1:0-2786 GCA_038199665.1 Hyphomicrobiales bacterium | reverse complement strand
GACATGTCATCTTACCACGAAGGCGGCACCGAGATGATCGCGGCCATGCGGGCCGGCGGAGTGCAAGTCAGCTATCAACCCAGCCACGTCGCGATGAGCGACATCCCTTGCAGGCGGGAGGAACTCGACACCTTCGACGCGGTGATCCTGAGCGACATCGGCGCCAACACGCGGCTGCTGCCCGACCGCGTCGCCGTCCGGTCCGAGCCTTCACCCAATCGCCTGCACCTCATCCGGGATTTCGTGATGGGGCGGTGGCCTCTTGATGGTGGGCGCCTGTCTGACGTTCCAGGGCATTCAGGCAAAGGGCAACTACAAGGGCAGCGCCGTCCAGGAGGTGCTGCCGATCGAGTTGTTCGCCTCCGACGACCGGAACGAGCAGCCGCAAGGCGTGATGCTGACTATCGTCGAGGCGGGGCATCCCGTGATGGCCGGCCTGTCCGACCGGGCCCAGTTCCTGGGCTACAATTGGTCGACAGCACGCTCCGATGCAACCGTCTTGGCGCGCTTCGGGAACGATCCGTTCATCGCGGTTCGCGAGCCCGGTCGGGGTCGGTGCGCCGTGTTCTCCGCCGATTGCGGCCCCCATTGGGGACCGCCGGCCTTCGTAAACTGGACTGGCTACGGGCCGCTCTGGATCAATCTTGTGACTTGGCTTGCCGGCGGCAAGCGCCCAACGTGAGCCACGGCACGGTACCCGCCAGGGTTCCAAATGTGGGTCGGCCCAACGTCGAGCTGATCGCGAACGCAATCGACCATGTGGAGGACATTTCGATGAAAGCGCACCATCCGACCTCGCTTCGTTCGGCTCTCGAACCGATGCGATCCCTCGCCCTGGCCGGTACCATCCTGGCTTGCGCGACAAGCCTCGCACATGCGGCCGACAAAATGGTGGGCGGCGAATTCGCGCTGAAGGCCGAGGTGACGACGACGGTCGGGCCCAATGGCGCCACCGGCCAACCCGCAAGCGTCCTGACGTTTACGGACGATGAAATCAAAAAACTCCAGGCGGGTCATTATTCCGTCGCGCTGCTGTTCCAGACGAGCTCCGATTGGGCCAATGCCGTCACGCTCGGCGCCCAGGACGAGCTGAAAACTCTCGGGATCGAGGTCGCCGGCCTCAGCAACTCCAATTACAGCGCCTCCGACCAAGCGCACGCCGTGCAAACCATTCTGGCGAAAAAGCCTTCGGGTATTGTGGTCTGGCCCGTCAACCCCGATGAACTGCGGCCCGCATTGCAGAAGGCTGCCGACGCCGGCGTCAAGCTCGCTCTCATCAGCAACATGCCGTCCGGTTTCCAGCAGGGTAAGGACTACGTCGGCCTCGTCGGCGACGATCTGTTCGCCATGGGACAGAAGACCGCGCAAGGGCTCGCCAAGGCGATCGGCGAAGAGGGCGAGATCGGCTTTCTTTACTTCGATGCCAACGCCTATGTTGTGAACCAGCGCGACGCCGCCTTCCGGACCACGATCGAGAAGGAGTTCCCGAAGATCAAGATCACAGCGACCCAGGGTTTTTCCGATCCGCAGCGCGCCTTCCAGATCGCTAGCGCCATGATCCTTCAGAACCCAAAGCTGAAAGCGATCTATGCTCCCTGGGCCGAGCCGGCCTCGGGCGTGCTCCAAGCCATCCGCACGGCCCACCGCACCGACATGGCGGTAGGCACGATGGATCTGTCGAACACAGTTGCGGTCTCCCTTGTGCAGGGCGGCGCCGTGAAGGCGCTCACGGTCGACGATCCGTATTCGATCGGAAAATCGCTCGTCGCCGAGATCGGTTATTCGCTCATCGGCAAGGCCGCACCCGCCTATATTCAGGTGCCGGCGATCCCGGTCACCAAGGACAGTATCCTTGAAGCGTATGCGCAAAGCTATCACGCGGCTCCGCCACCGGAAGTCACGCAGGCGCTCGGCAAGTAAGCTTGGGATTTCGAAGCGGGCCGACCTTGGGCGGCTCGCGTTGGCTTGCATGATTAACCAATGATCGACCGCCCCACCACGGCAGCCGAGTCCGCCCCGACGGTGCGCGCCGCCGGCCTCTCGGATCGTCATACCTTTCGCTGGACCGACCTCACGGTATATCTCGGCTTTGTTCTGGTTTTCGGCTTTTTCGTCATCACGCTGGGCGACAAGGGCTTTTTGACGACCCAGAACGCCACCTCGATCGTGTCCCAGGTGACGCCGATCGCCCTGATGGCGTTCGGCGCCGTCTTCGTGCTGACAGCGGGTGAGATCGACCTGTCGATCGGCTCGGTCGTGGCCATGTCGGCCCTGTTCACCGCGCTCGGTCTCCGGCATTTCGGCCTCCCGGCCGGGATCGCCTTCGGAGTCTTGACGGGCGTCGGGGCGGGCTTGCTCAACGGTCTCTTGATCGTCGGGCTGCGCGTACCGTCGTTCCTGATCACGCTCGGGACCATGCAATTGTTCAGCGGCATCGCGCAGATGGCGACGCAGCTGCAGGACGTGCCGATCATGAACGAGACCTACACGACCCTGTTCGGCTCGGGCACCATCGGTCCTCTGTCGGATGCGGTGGTGTGGCTCGCGATCGGCGCCATCATCGCCCAGATCGCCTACCGCAACCTCGCCTTCGGCTGGCGCGTCATGGCGACGGGGAGCAATGGCGCGAGCGCGCGGGCGCTCGGGGTCAACACACGGCGGGTTCGGGTCTCCGTGATGGTGATCTCGTCCTGCACGGCCGCTCTCGCCGGCATGCTCTATGCGGGCGAAGTGCAGGGTGCCGTCTATACCCTGGGCTCGAGCGATCTCCTGACCGTTCTGGCCGG
>JBBPYT010000320.1:0-2341 GCA_038199665.1 Hyphomicrobiales bacterium | reverse complement strand
TCCGGCGAGTGGCTTTCGATCGATCCTCATGCCCTACCAGGGCGGCCTAGAGGTTTCGGTACGCGTGCCGTGATTGCGCGACTGTCATGCCGGACAACCTGATAAGCTGGCCTCTGAAATACGAGACGCAATTGCCAAAGAATATTGCAGGTGTCACCTTGCCTATGAGGGGACCGAGGTCGCAGATTGCCACCATACCCTCGCTCAGAAGTCCCTATCCTATCCTTTGGTACGCCTGAGCGTCACCTCCGCATCGGTCCGGTAAGGCTTCAGATCACTAAAAATCCGACCGTAACAACGGCCATGACGGCGGTCGCAAGCCATCCCACAATCCTCATGAGGGAGGGCAACGTTAGCCGGCCCATGATGCGGGGATTGACGGCGATCAGCATGATCACCGCCATCAGCGGGGCTGCGAGTATGCCATTGACGACAGCGCTCCAATAGAGCGCCTTGATCGGATCGAGCGAGCTGAAATTCAGGGCCACGCCGCCCAAGGTGGCGGCCGCAATGGTCCCATAGAAGGCCTTGGCCTGGCGGGGACGGCTATCCAGACTCCCGGTCCACTGAAAGACCTCGCAGACCGCGTAAGCGGCAGAACCGGCGAGCACGGGCACGGCAAGCAGGCCGGTGCCGACAATTCCTGCGGCGAACAGGGCGAACGTGAACTCCCCAGCAATCGGTCGGAGCGCCTCGGCCGCTTGCGAAGACGTTTGAATGTCGGTAACTCCGCCGGCGTTCAACGTCGCCGCCGTCGCCAGGATGATAAACCAGGCGATAAGGTTCGAGATCCCCATTCCGAAGGCCGTGTCGGTGCGAATACGCGCGAGTTCCGGTGCGGCGCCGCGGGGCGTGAGACCCAGCGGCCGAACGTGCCGCCGGCGACCCTCTTCCACCTCTTGCGAACTCTGCCAAAAAAAAAGGTAGGGGCTGATGGTCGTGCCGAGGATCGCCACCATCGCCATGGCGTGCGGGGCATCGAAGACGATGCGGGGCACCAGCGTGCTGTAGAGGGCTTCACCCCATGGGACGTGAGCCGTAAAAACAACGGCGACGTAAGCGAACAGGGAAAGCGTGAGCCATTTCAACACGGCCGCGTAGCGCGCGTAGTTCAAGAAGGTTTCGAGGAGGATGCACACCAGGCCGAACAGGACGGTGTAGAGGCGCTGCGAGCCGCCGGCGAGCAACTGGGCCGCGGCCCCCATGGCGCCGAGGTCGGCCCCGAGATTGATGACGTTCGCGACGAGCAGCAGGACGACGACGAGCCGCAGAAGCCAGGCCGGATAGTGACGTCGAAGGTTGTGGGCAATGCCGACGCCCGTTACGGCGCCGATGCGCGCGCAGACAGCTTGGAACACGACCATCAGCGGGAAGCTGAACAACATGGTCCAGGCGAGCCCGTACCCGAACTGCGCCCCGACCTGGCTGTAGGTGGCTATCCCGCTCGGGTCGTCGTCGGCCGCGCCTGTTACCAATCCTGGTCCAAGGCTGCGCAACACGCTGGTGGCCTGCACTGCCGGAGCAGCCGCCGTCCGTGCGGATGTGGCGTGCGATCCGGGACGGGGATCGCTCCCCGTCCCGGGCTGCATCAGTAGTCCATGCCGCCCATGCCGCCCATGCCGCCGCCGCCCGGCATCGCCGGCGAGTCCTTCTTCGGCGCTTCGGCCACCATGGCTTCCGTCGTGATGAGCAGGCCAGCGACCGAGGCCGCATCCTGCAGAGCCACGCGGACCACCTTGGCCGGATCGACAATGCCGGCGCTCAGCATGTCGACGTATTCTTCCGTCTGGGCGTTGAAGCCGTAGGTCGCCGAAGAGTTGTCGGTCACCTTGCCGACCACGACCGAACCCTCGACGCCAGAGTTTTCGGCGATTTGACGGATCGGCGCCTCCAGAGCCCTGAGCACGATGCTGATGCCGGCCTGCACGTCGGTGTTATCGTTCGTGAGCTTGCCGACCGCGGCTTTGGCGCGCAGCAGCGCGATGCCACCGCCCGGCACGATGCCTTCTTCGACAGCCGCGCGTGTCGCGTTCAGCGCGTCGTCGACGCGATCCTTCTTTTCCTTGACCTCGACTTCCGTCGAGCCGCCGACGCGGATCACCGCGACGCCGCCCGCGAGCTTGGCCAGGCGCTCCTGCAGCTTTTCCTTGTCGTAGTCCGAGGTGGTCTCCTCGACCTGCGCCTTGATCTGGGCGATGCGAGCGTTGATGTCGTCCTTCTTGCCGGCGCCGTCGACGATCGTGGTGTTCTCCTTCTCGATGCGGACCCGCTTGGCACGGCCGAGCATCTCAAGCTTGACGTTTTCGAGCTTGATGCCGAGATCTTCCGAGATCGTCTGACC
>JBBPYT010000319.1:0-3179 GCA_038199665.1 Hyphomicrobiales bacterium | reverse complement strand
TACCGCCATCCACTAAACCGGAAAGGGTAGGGTTTGGTCGCCGTCATCCTGTCGGGAGATGAAATTATGAGCCGGGAGCGCGATCGCAACAGGCGTCGCTGCACGTCAGGCCGACTCGCTGTCATCGCTTTGGCGTCTGTCCTGTCGGGTTCGGCCCGGGCGGGAGACGACGCGACTCCGGATTCCAAGTCCGACAGCGTCTGGACGCGCGTCCTCGAGACCCTCAACCTTCGGACGAAGGTAAGCGCTACGCCGGATTTTGTGCGAACCACACACCCCGACTCATCGAAGCTCGAATTCATTCCGACGAGCACCCCCCATCCGAAGCGGTCCGTTCCGGTCAAATCGGTCGGCGAAATCGAAGCCACCAAGCAGGCGCTCGATGCGGCCCGGGGCGCCCAGCTGAATCCTCGGGCGCGGGCACCGGTGCCGGCGTCCGCGCAACGCCAATCGGCCAAACCGAAACCTGCAGCCGATCAGAATTGATTTTGCCCCGGATCAGGCCGTGCTGTTAGGCTTGCGGACCTGGCCCTAGAAAACGCACCGTTCGAAGGTTCATCCCATGACCGACTTTCACCGTGTCCGGCGCCTGCCGCCCTACGTTTTCGAGGAGGTCAATCGTCTAAAGGCTTCGGCCCGCAACGCCGGCGCCGACATCGTCGATCTTGGCATGGGCAACCCCGATCTCCCCGCGCCCAAACATGTCGTGGACAAGCTCGTCGAAACGGTCGGAAAGCCCCGGACGGACCGCTATTCGGCCTCGAAGGGCATCGCCGGGTTACGGCGAGCCCAGGCAAACTACTACGAGCGGCGCTTCGGCGTCAGGCTGGACCCCGACCGGCAGGTCGTGGCGACGCTCGGTTCCAAGGAAGGCTTTGCCAACATGGCTCAGGCCATTACCGGGCCCGGGGACGTGATCCTGGTTCCCAATCCGTCCTATCCCATCCACGCGTTCGGGTTCTTGATGGCGGGAGGCGCGATTCGCTCGGTGCCGGCCGAACCGACCCCTCAGTTCTTCACCTCATTGGAGCGCGCCGTCGTCCACTCGATTCCCAAGCCGATCGCCGTGGTCGTGTGCTACCCGTCAAATCCGACCGCCATGGTAGCTTCGCTCGACTTCTATCGCGACCTGGTGGCGTTCGCGAAGAAGCACGAAATCTTCGTGCTGTCCGACCTCGCCTATGCCGAGGTCTATTTCGACGAAAATCCACCTCCCTCGGTGCTTCAGGTGCCCGGCGCCATGGATGTGACCGTGGAGTTCACGTCGATGTCCAAGACGTTCTCGATGCCCGGGTGGCGAATCGGCTTCGCGGTCGGCAACGAGCGATTGCTGGCGGCCCTGACGCGGGTCAAGAGCTATCTCGACTACGGTGCCTACACACCCATTCAGGTCGCGGCCGCCGCTGCCTTGAACGGACCGGACGATTGCATCCACGAGATGCGCGCCGTCTACAAGACGAGGCGCAACGTGATGGTGGAGTGCTTTGCGGCAGCCGGCTGGACCGTTCCGGCACCGGCCGCATCCATGTTCGCCTGGGTGCAGATTCCCGAACGCTTTCGGCATCTCGGCAGCCTCGAATTCTCGAAGCTGCTGATCGAACGGGCGGAAGTCGCCGTCGCGCCCGGCATCGGGTTCGGAGAGCATGGCGACGACCACGTACGTTTGGCCCTGGTCGAGAACGAGCAGCGGATCCGCCAGGCGGCGCGGGGCGTCAAGCGCTTCTTCGACACCAGCGACGAGCGGCTGCACAACATCGTGCCTTTGAAGCGGCCTGCCTGACAGCGACGGCGCGTCCGGCCGGCTCGCCATGAGAGCGGAAGACCCAGACCGGATGTCAGCCTCGAGCCCGCGCGCCGAAGCAAGGGAGGCGCTCGCTCGATTGATGGCACGAGCTCAGCGAATCACCGCTTTCACGGGCGCTGGTCTGTCGACCGAATGCGGCGTGCCGGATTTCCGATCGCCAGGCAGCCCGTGGCGGGTCAACGCACCCATCGACTTTCAGTCGTTCCTGGCCGATCCCGCGATTCGGGCTGAGGCGTGGAAGCGTAAATTCGCGATGGACGACCTCTATTCCCATGCTGTCCCGGGCCGTGGCCATCTGGCCCTCGCCCGGCTGGCGCTTGAAGGTCGCCTCGTCGCGGTCATCACGCAGAATATCGACGGGCTGCAGCAGGCTGCGGGGCTGCCGCCCGAACAACTCATAGAACTGCACGGCAACGGCACGTTCGCCCGCTGCCTATCCTGCGGTGTGCGGCACGAACTCGGGCCGATTCGCAGTCGCTTCGAAGAGACCGGAGAGCCGCCCCATTGTGGTTGCGGCGGCATCATAAAATCAGCCAGCATCGCGTTCGGGCAGCCTCTGAGCGAAGTCGAACTTCGCCGCGCAAGCGAGGCGGCACTTTGCTGCGATCTCATGTTGATTATCGGCTCGACCCTGCTGGTGCGCCCCGCCGCGCACTTTCCCGCCCTGGCGCAGCGGAACGGCGCCTCGCTCGCCATCGTGAACCATGATCCGACGCCTCTCGACGGGGCTGCGGACCTCGTCATTCGTGACGATATCGGTGCCATTCTGTCGCCCAGGTAAGTTGGTCGCGCATTCGCAACACACTTGCCACAATCTTGCGAAAACAGCCCCAGTTTCGGCTTTGCCGCATTTCCGCCGGTGCTATGGTCAGCTACGCTCGATTCACCGCCTGATTCGGAGAGCTTCGGCCAGCGCGGGTGTTGCGTTGAAAAGGCGGGAAGACGGGCTGATCCAGGCTCCTGGACAGGGTGGTTTCGTTGGGCACGAAAGATCAGTTTCTCGAAGTTCATGCTGACTTCGACGAGGGGAGCGAGCGCCCTGTCAATCTCATCGAGCTTGCCGGGGAAATCAAATGGTTCGATGTTGCCAAGGGTTATGGCTTCATCGTTCCCGACAATGGCTTGCCTGACGTGCTTGTCCACGTGACGACCTTGCGGCGCGATGGGTTCCACACCGCCCGCGAAGGCGCCCGTGTCGTTTGTGAGGTGCTCCAGCGGGCCAAAGGCCTGCAGGTGTTTCGCGTGCTGTCGCTTGACCTTTCGACCGCAATCCACCCGTCTCAGTCCGGCCCGGCCAGGACGCATGTCGAGGTCAACGCCACCGGCGGTTTCGAAATCGCCATCGTGAAATGGTTCAACCGGGTCAGAGGCTTCG
>JBBPYT010000318.1:0-5393 GCA_038199665.1 Hyphomicrobiales bacterium | reverse complement strand
GTCATGTATCAAGCAGACATCAACCACGCGGGCTGAAGAGAGACGCCTGTGGACATGACTCGTGGCTCTGGCGCCACGACGTGACATTGAGTTCCGTCACGCATTCGGCAGTCCGTGGCCCGTCCGGCGTTTGCAGGCATCGACGCGTGCCGAGCGGAACATTCTCACCTTTGAAACGACAGGTGCATTGAGGGTTTTGCGGTGGGTCCCAATGGTGAGAACGGCTCGGAAACTCGATCGCGCGGGCGCCCGTGAAGGGCGAAAGAACCCCTGCCAGAATCGCGATCGATGCCAAAGTCAGCGCTGGATGCCGCATGAGGGTGTCTCCCACGCAATGCGCTACGCTACATCTGCGCCCGTCGCCTGGCTAGCCGGTGATGGGTGCTTCGCACCTTTCAATCGAGGGAATTCAACCCACCGTCGCCGCGGCGCGCGACCGCTTGCCTCTCGAATGCAATCGGGGCTACCAGCAGCATCGCTCGGGCCGAACCGCGTTTCTCGACGAGGACACTATGACCGATTTCCTCGATGCTCCGGGCTGCCCCGGCCTTTCGCCGACCTGGACGTCCAGCGCCAAGACGGGCGTCGGCACGGCGCTGTCGGCCCTGAGCCACGTGTCGTTCACGCTCAGCCACGGCATTCTCAACGAAATCTACTATCCGCGCATCGACGAAGCCTGCACGAGGGACTGCGGGCTGCTGGTCACGGACGGTCGCGACTATCTTTCCGAGGAAAAGCGCGACACCGCCAGCACGGTCGAGCAACTCGTCGACGGCGTGCCCGGCTACCGGCTGCGCAACCGCAGCCTTGACGGGCGTTACACGATCGAGAAGCGCATCGTGGCCGATCCGCAGCGCGACGCGGTGCTCCAGCACATTCGTTTCGAAGCGCACGAGCCGGGCGACTACCGCGTCTTCGTGCTGCTCGCGCCGCATCTCGTGAATGCCGGCCAGCACAACGCCGCGTGGGTCGAAACGCTAAAGGGCTGGCGCATGCCGTTCGCCACGGGTCGCGGCGTCACGCTCGCCCTGGCGGCGTCGCGACCATTCCGGGCGATCTCGGTCGGCTTTGTCGGGGAGAGCGATGGCTTCAGCATCCTGCGCCGTCACTTCTGCCTGGCCGAGACCTACTCGCGCGCCCAGGACGGCAACGTGGCGCTGTGCGCCGAACTCGACCTCGGCCCCAACGGGGACGAGATCGAGCTCGCCATCGGGTTCGGACGCGACAAACACGATTCGGGTAATCGCGCCCGTGCCAGCCTGATGGACGGTTACGCCTCGGCTGAGCGCGCCTATGTGGCAGAGTGGCTCGTCTGGCAAGATGGGCTCGCCCGTCTCGACGAATACGCCTCTGCACCGCACCGCGGCGCGAGCGGCACGACGGAGGGCATCAACGCCTATCGGGTTTCGACGGCGGTGCTGCGCACGCACGAAGCCATGCCGTTCGGGGGTGGCATGATCGCGAGCCTTTCGATCCCCTGGGGTGCCAGCAAGGGCGACGACGATCTCGGAGGCTATCATCTCGTCTGGCCACGCGACCTCGTCGAGAGCGCTTCCGCCCTGCTGGCCATAGGGGCTCATGCCGAAGCGCGGCGGGTGTTGAGCTTTCTGCAGGTCACCCAGGAGGCCGACGGGCATTGGCCGCAGAACATGTGGCTCGACGGGTCGAGTTATTGGCGGGGCGTGCAGATGGACGAGACGGCGTTTCCCATCCTGCTGGTCGACCAGGCCTATTGGGAAGGGGTGCTCGACGGAAGCGAGCTCGAGCGGTTCTGGCCCATGGTGCGTCACGCGGCGCGCTACATCGTCCTGAACGGCCCCGTCACCGGACAGGACCGGTGGGAGGAAGACGGCGGCTATTCGCCATTCACGCTCGCGGTCGAGGTCGCGGCACTCGTGGTCGCGGCCGACATCGCGACCCGGCTCGGCCGCGCGGACGATGCCGCCTTCCTGCTCGAGACGGCCGACCTGTGGAATGCCTCGATCGAGCGCTGGACCTACGCCACCGACACGGCACTGTCGCGAGAGCTAGGGATCGAAGGATATTACGTCCGCATCACGCCGGCCGAGACATCCGATGCCCCCTCACCCCTGGGCGGCTTCGTCGCCATCAAGAATCGCCCGCCCGCCGCCGGGCAGCAGGCTGCGGCCGCGACCGTCAGCCCGGACGCGTTGGCGCTGGTGCGTTTCGGGCTGCGCGCCGCGGATGATCGGCGCATCCGCAATACCGTGGCGGCCGTCGATCACCTGTTGAAGGTCGAACTGCCCCAAGGACCGCTCTGGCACCGCTACAACGGCGACGGTTACGGCGAACATGCCGACGGCTCTCCTTTCGACGGGGTCGGGATCGGCCGCGCCTGGCCGCTGCTTGCGGGCGAGCGGGCCCATTACGAATTGGCGCGCGGCGACGTTGCGGAGGCCGAGCGGCTGCTCGCCGCGCTCCAGGCCTCGGCGAGCGAGGGCGGGCTCTTGCCGGAACAGGTCTGGGACAGCGCCGACATTCCGTCCCTCGAGCTGTTCCGCGGTCGCCCTTCGGGCTCGGCCATGCCGCTCGTCTGGGCGCACGGCGAACACGTGAAGCTGCTGCGGTCCTTGCGCGACGGCCGGGTCTTCGATACGCCGCCGCAGGTTGCGCGGCGGTATGCGGCCGGCAAAACGGGGTCCGGCCTCGCGGTTTGGCGCTTCAACAATGTCGCGACCACGCTCGTCGTCGGAAAGCGGCTGCGCATCGAGGTCATGGCGCCGGCCCGCATTCGCTGGAGCACGGATCTGTGGGCCACGAGCCGCGACACGGAAACGCGTCAGACCGGTTTCGGAGTGCAGGTGGCGGATCTCGACACCGCCGAACTTGCCGTGGGCGGAACGGTGGAATTCACGTTTTTCTGGCCGGACGTGGGCCATTGGGAAGGGCGGAACTTCACTCTTCGCGCCGTCAATGCCGACGAGCGATGCCCGGCCGATGCGCCTCGGCTGAAAGCGGCGTAGAACGTCCATGCACGACCGAGGCATGCGGGTCTCCGAAAATCCGCAGCCCCGGACGATCGATACCGATCCGGCCCCGTTGGACCTGAAGCATGTTCCGCCCCTTCGCACCCTTGAGCCATCCGGCGCGCGTTTCACTCGGAATCGCGTTCTTCATCATCTTCGTCGCGGCCTGGGCGGCCGCCACCTTGAGCGGTGCCGTGTCGCGCACCTTCCTGGCCGACCCTTTGACGATGCTGCACGACGGTTGGACGCTGCTGACGCGGTTCGAGTTCGCCACCGATATCGGCATGACGGTCTGGCGCGTGCTGGGCGGCTTCACCCTGGCCGCGGTGATCGCGATTCCGCTCGGCATCCTGATGGGCGCCTTCACGCCCATGGAGGCGCTGTTCGAGCCGTTCGTGTCCTTCGCGCGCTATCTCCCGGCTTCCGCCTTCGTGCCGCTGCTCATTCTTTGGGCCGGAATCGGCGAGTTGCAGAAGCTCCTGGTGATCTTCATCGGCTCGGTGTTCCAGCTCATTTTGATGATCGCCGGCAGCGTCGGGCAGACGCGGCGCGATCTGGTGGAAGCCGCATATACGTTGGGAGCGCGCGAAAGCGGCGTCATCCGCCGCGTCCTCCTCCCCGCCAACGCACCGGAAATCGCCGAAATCCTCCGCCTCGTCCTCGGCTGGGCCTGGACCTATGTCATCGTCGCCGAACTGATCGGCTCCTCCTCCGGTATCGGGCACATGATCATCGACAGCCAGGCGCTGCTGGCCACTGGCCAGATGATCTTCGGCATCATCACCATCGGGGTCATCGGCCTGATCTCCGACCTGCTGTTCAAGGCCGTGAACCACCGCCTCTTCGCCTGGAAATTCGTTTGAGCGTCGGTCCGGGCGTTCCGCCCAAGCTTCTCATCCAGGGTGTGTCGCGCACCTTCACGGGGCCGCGCGGCACGGCGACGCCGGCCCTCTCTCCGACAGACCTCACGGTTGCCGGCAAGGACTTCATCACCATTCTGGGACCATCAGGTTGTGGAAAGTCTACCCTGCTCCGCATCGTGGCAGGGCTCGATCGGCCGACCGGCGGCCAGGCGTTTCTCGACTCTCGGGAAATTCGCGGGCCGGGCAGCGACCGCGGCATGGTGTTCCAGTCCTACACGTTGTTTCCCTGGCTGACGGTCGGGGAGAATATCGCTTTCGGACTGCGGGAAAGGGGCCTGCCCCAGGCGCAGCAGCGCGAGATCGTGCAATCCTACCTCGGCAAAATGGGCCTGACAGGGTTCGAGAATCACCTGCCGCGCCAGTTGTCCGGCGGCATGCAGCAGCGCACCGCCATCGCCCGCGCCTTGGCCAACGAACCGGAAATCCTGCTGATGGACGAGCCCTTCGGAGCGCTCGACAATCAGACGCGCGGCCTGATGCAGGAACTGCTGCTCGACGTCTGGGAAAAGGACCAAAAGACCATTCTCTTCGTGACGCACGACATCGAGGAGGCTATTTTCATGGCATCGCGGGTCGTGGTGATGACGGCCCGCCCCGGCCGCATCAAGGCCGACGTCGCGGTCGACCTGCCGCACCCACGATCCTACAGGCTGAAGACCACGCCGGAGTTCAATGCGCTCAAAGCGCGACTGACCGAAGAGATCCGGGTCGAAGCGGCCCGCGCCGCGGCAGCCGGCTAAGCAGGTTCGAGGCAATTCGCCTGCTCCGCGGATCAACCCAAGGCGGAGATCATCCAGGCCGACAATCCACCGAAAATGACGACAAGCCAGGGCGGTGCCCGCCAGAAGACCAGAAGCAGGAAGGCGACAAGACCGATGCCGAAATCGGCGGGCGACCCGATGCCGCTGGTCCATACGGGAGTGTAGAGCGCCGCCAGAAGCAGCCCGACGACCGCCGCATTGACGCCCCTCAAGGCCCCCTGCACCGCGACCTCTTTCCTGAGATCGTCCCAGAACGGCAGCACGCCGATCAGCAGCAGAAAGGACGGCAGATAGATCGCCGCCAAGCAGACGAGGCCGCCCAGCCAGCCGTTCGGCTGCGGCTTCATGGCGGCACCCAAATAGGCTGCAAAGCTGAACAAGGGGCCGGGGACCGCCTGTGCGGCGCCGTAGCCGGCCAGGAACCCGTCATTGCTGATCCAACCGGGCGGGACCACGGCCCGCTGCAACAGCGGCAGCACCACGTGACCGCCCCCGAACACCAATGATCCCGAGCGGTAGAACCTGGCAACGAGGTCCAGCACGTGACTGCCGGACGCCCCCGCAACGAGAGGAAGCCCGAACAGGAACGCGACGAACAACGTCAGCGCGACGAGCGCGAGACGGCGGCTCAGGCTGAAGCCCAGTCGGCCGACCACCGTCCCCGCCGCTCCGGGAATGAAACGCCATCCGATCAAGGCGCCCACCAGAATGGCGCCGATCTG
>JBBPYT010000317.1:0-4502 GCA_038199665.1 Hyphomicrobiales bacterium | reverse complement strand
GGACTTCGGCGACAATGTCCGTGATCGTCAGTTGCAGGCCGTTCGCGACGTAGCGCAGCGACTCCTCCTTTGGCGCGAGGCCGAGTTTCGGCCCCAGGTACATCAGGATGTTGGCGACGTGCGGCACGATCAGATCGCCATCCTTCAGGAACGGCGGCGCAAACGGAAGGTGCGGCTCCGTGCTCTGGAGCACCTTCATCATCGCTGCCATGCCTTGCCGGTCTTGCTCGGACCCGCGCGAGATGTCGACGTAGTCGGCTGCGGCTTCTTCCAGCGCCAGCCGGACGAATTCGCCACGGCCCTGGAGGCCAGGCCAGTAGTAGAGTTCATAGGACATCGGGGCTTCCTTTCAGCGCTGCCGTCGGAGCAGGCCGTCAAAAAACTTTGCGGACTCGTCGAGAGCGCGGCGACTGTTCTTACCCTCTTTGGCCCTGTGCCGGGCGAATGACGGTCGTCAGATCGTAGGAGGCCGAGGCCGCTGCCGGGATGTCGTCGAAGCCCGCGACGAGGACGTCGCCCGGCACACTGAGCCCGACTTTCCTGCGCAGCGCATCCATCGCTCCCATCGCCATGAGATCGTTGGCGAAGAACAGGGCATCGGGTCCGTACCGTCCGCGAGTTGCGCCACATCGGTCGAAGAAACCTACCTCTCCGCTCGTCATTGCCCGTGCTGTCCGTTGGCATTGTCCGGTCGTCAGCCCGGGATTGAGCGACGCCGGAATCTTCTGAGCCTCCGGTCTAGGCGGCTACGAAGGCGTTTGACAGCCTGAACGTTTGGTGCCTTCATGCAGGCGCGATGACCAGCTAGTCACTGGCGAAGAGCAAATCAATAAAACTGCAGGGAGGTTTGGCCATGGATAGGAAGCAGGGCTTTGCTGCGCCCTCGCTCCGGCGGCGGGACATGCTCAAAGGGGGTGCTGCCTTGGGGCTCGGCGCGCTTCTGCCGCTGGAGGCGGCAACGCGCGCCCGGGCGGCCGGAACGCCCACGGTCGTCAACTCGATCCGATCATTGTCGAACCCGTATCACGCCACCTGGAATAAAGGCGGGGCGGCTTTCGCGAAGTCGGTCGGTGCGGACTACGTGACGCTGGTAACCGAAGGCAACAGCGAGAAGGGTGTCGCCGACATCAGGGCCATCCTGAGCAAGACCGGCGGCAATTGCGTGATCAACGTCGATCCGAACGACAGCCCCGACGCCCGTCCCATCGTCGAGGCGTGCCAGCAAGCGGGGGCCTATGTGGTCACGCAATGGAACAAGCCTGCCGATCTCCACCCTTGGGACCACAACCCCAACTATGTCGCCCATATCTCATTCAGCGGCGTCCCCTACGGGAAGGCGATGGCGGAGACATTGATCAAGGCCATGGGCGGCAAGGGCGGCATTGTGGCGCTCGGGGGCATCGAGTCGAACGTTCCCGCGATCGAACGCAAGAAGGGCCTGGATCAGGCCATGGCCGCCAACCCGGGCGTGCAGCTGCTCGACTTCCAGGTTGCCAATTGGACGTCGAACGAGGCGCTCGAAAAGGTCAACGCCTGGCTGACCAAGTTTGGCGACAAGATCGGCGGTATCTGGGCCGCCAACGACGACATGGCTCTCGGGGCGGTGGAAGCACTGAGAGCCGAAGGACGGGCCGGTAAGGTGCCGGTCACCGGCATCGACGGCATCCAGCTCGCGGTTGAGGCTATCCAGAAGGGAGAGATGGTCGGCACGGTAGCTTGGGACCCTTATTGGCAGGGCGGCATGGGCCTGGCAATCGCCTTCGCGGCCAAGACCGGCAAATTCGATCCGGCGAAGGAGCCCAGGGAGCATCGGGAATTCTACGGCACGGGCGTGATCGTCACCTCGGCCAACGCCAATCAGTTCTACGAGAGCAACATCAAGAGCGAGCCTAAGCTCGACTGGAACGACCTGTGGGGTCGGGTGAGCGGCCCGATCAAATACGACTGACCATCCACTCTGGCCGGGAGCACAAGTCGCGCCCGTTCGATGCGTCTTCTGTTGCGATCCGTTCAGGTGAGGTGACCTGTGCGAGCATCGCTCGACTTCGGACGGAACAGCATGTTTTTGCGCGGAAGGCCACTGCCGGCTTGTCCGGATGGTCTGTCGTCCTCGCTCGCTTGCAGGCGGAAGAGCGTGATGAGTGTTGATGCAAGCCCGGTCGATGCGCGCACGCGCGGAACGCGGGGGAACGAGGCCGGTCAGGGGCGGGCGTGGCGGGCGCGGCTCGCCCGCTGGATCCCGGTTGCGGTGCTCCTCCTCCTTTGCGCCGTGATCGCCTCGATGGACCCGAGCTTTCTGGCGACGGGGAACTTCGTCCGCATCCTCCAAACCGCGATGATCCCCCTTGTGCTTGGGCTCGGCGCAACCTTCGTGATCCTGCTGGGATCCATCGACCTTTCGGTCGAAGGGGTGCTGACGCTGAGCGCCGTGCTGGTCTCCCTCCTCGTCGGCAACGGATCCAACGGCAACAATTTCGGCCTGGGGGGCATCGCGATCGTCCTGGCCGTCGGCGCCGCGGTCGGTCTCGTCAACGGTCTCGTTCACGTGCGGCTGCGCGTCCCTTCCTTCATGGTGACGCTCGGCATGTGGTTCGTAGGCGTCGGCACGGCCAATGCCCTTCTCGGCGGCCTTGCTGTCCGCATCAATGATCCAATGATCCGGGGGATCGCCATCAACCGGTTCCTCGGCCTGCCCTGGGGTGTCTGGCTCGCCTTCGCGGCCCTGGCCTTCGCATGGGTCATCCAGTCGCACACGCGCCTCGGCCGGCACATGTACGCGCTCGGCGGCGGCGAGGAACTGGCGGCGCTATCGGGCATACCGGTCGCCCGAGTGCGCATCCAGACATTCATGCTAGCTGGCGTCTTCTACGCGCTCGGCGGCGTTCTGGCGGCGGCGCAGCTCGGCCTTGGCAATGCGCAAATCGGCCAGGGTCGGCTGTTCACTACGGTGACGGCCGTCGTGGTTGGCGGCACGTCGTTGTCGGGCGGCGAAGGCGGCGTACTGCAAACCCTCGTCGGCGTGCTGATCGTCGCGGTGCTATCGAACGGCATGGTGTTGATGGGCATTTCACCCAGCGTCCAACAGGCCGTCCAGGGACTGATGATCATCGCCGCTGTCGCCCTGTCTTCCAGCCGCAAGCGAGCCAGGATCGTCAAATGAGCGAGGTCCCGGCTCTCGCCCTGCACGCTATCGACAAGCGGTTCCCCGGCGTCCACGCCCTGAAAGAAGTCAGCCTCACCATCCGGCCGAACGAAGTCGTCGGGCTTGTGGGGGAGAACGGGGCTGGCAAATCGACGCTGATGCGGATCCTCTCCGGCGTCTACCAGCCCGACTCGGGCGAGATCTTTCTTGACGGCAAGAAGACCCGGTTAGCCAACGCGTCCTACGCCAACAGCATGGGCATCGGCATGGTGTTCCAGGAACAATCCCTGCTTCTCAACCTGTCGGTCGGCGAGAACATCTATCTCGGCCATGAGAGCCGCTTCACTCGCTTCGGCCTGATGCGCTGGAAGGCGCTCCACGCGGCCGCGCGCCGCCAACTCGTCAAGGTGGAGTTGGACGTGGACCCTCGGACCCGCGCCGCCGATCTCGATTTCGCGACCCGACAGATGATCGAACTTGCCAAGGCACTCACGCTCGAGGAATCGGCGCCGGGTCACTTGGTGGTGCTCCTCGACGAGCCAACCTCGGTGCTCGAAAGCGCTGAGATCGCGGTTCTCTTCCGGCGCGTGAGGGCACTCAAGGCACGCGCCTCCTTCGTCTTCGTGTCACACAGACTCGACGAAGTTCTCGAACTTAGCGACCGGGTCTACGTCATGAAAGACGGAGCCGTTGTGGCCGAGCTTGCGGCCGCTGAGGCCGACGTCCCCACGCTGCACCGCCTGATGGTCGGGCGGGGCCTGCACGCCGAATATTACCGCGAGCCTCTCCAGAGGCCGCCGCGCGACGACATCGTGCTTCAGGCGGAAGGACTGTGTCTCCCCGGTGCTTACCGCGACGTGAGCTTCGAGCTCCACGCCGGCGAGATTCTGGGCATCGCGGGCGTCATCGGCTCGGGCCGCGAGGAGTTGACGCGCACGCTGGCGGGTCTGGCGCCCCACCAGACGGGCCGTCTCGCCGTTGGCAGCAAAGCCGTGCGCTTCGGCACCCCGGCTGATGCCGTCGCCAGTGGCATCGGCTATCTGCCGCGCGAGAGGCGCACGGAAGGCCTCGTCCTCTTCCTGTCGGTCGCGGCCAACATCACCCTGCCGAATCTTGAGGCGCTGCGGCGCATGGGTCTAATCGACACCGCCGAGGAGCAGCAGATCGCGAAGGAGTGGGTCGACAGGCTCGTCATCAAGACGCCGGGAATCGAAACCCTGTGCCTCGGCCTTTCGGGCGGCAACCAGCAGAAGGTGGTTCTCGCCAAGTGGCTCCAAGCCAAGTCGCGCATCCTGGTGCTCGACCATCCGACGCGCGGGCTGGACGTAGGCGCCAAGGAAGAGGTCTACGAGCTCGTGAG
>JBBPYT010000316.1:0-3185 GCA_038199665.1 Hyphomicrobiales bacterium | reverse complement strand
GCCTCGCGCACCGGCATCGACCAGTCGCCCGTGAAGATCACCTGCACGGACGCGTCAGGCTTCGTGGTGCGGGCGCCGGTCAGGAAGGAGTTGATGTTGCGCAAGACGATGCCGATGGGCTTCGCTGCGACAAAGCCGAGTTTGCCGGTCTTCGAGGCCAACCCGGCTGCGACACCGTCGATGTAATGGGCCTGGTCCAGGAAGGCGAAGTAGGATCCCGCATTCTTGGGGTCCGACTCCTTCCAGAGTGGAGCCGCGTGGCGGAACTGCACGTCCGGATTGGACTTCGCTTCATCGACGACAAACGGACTATAATAGCCGAACGAGGTCGGCAGGATCAGCTTCGCGCCGTCCAGGCTGATCATGGATTCCATGGTCTTGGAAACAGCATCCGTCTCGGGCACGTTCTCCTCTTCGACCACCTTGACGCCGGGCAGGTCCTTCAAGGCCTTCACGCCGACCGCATGGGCCTGGTTCCAGCCGAAGTCGTCCCGCGCACCGACGTAAACCACGCCGATCGTAAGGTCCTCGGCGGCTCGGGCGCGACTCAACGGCAAGGCGCCGAACAGCAGAGCCGTCGTCCCTGTCGTCGTCTGCAGGAACCTGCGGCGGTTCATGCCGTTCATCATCGTGGGCACTCCTGTGGTGAACGTGGCTCCGCAAGGGCCGTGCCAAGCCGCCGAGCTGTCATGCGGCGGCGGTCGTTTCCTGCCTTTCCTGGCTGAGGGACACTGAGTTGCCTCGCATGGCTCTCCTTGCCGCGTAGCCGAAGATCGGTCGCCTCGGGTGCTCGCGCTGTCGGCCGATCGAGTTTGGGCGGCGCTGCATACGGAAGCGCCGCGATTGCCAAAGTTTGCGACAAAAGGCTTCGTCGAGCGGCACCCGCGACGTGGCGACCTGGACGCCGGCGTGCCTCGAGGCCGTGCTCAACCTGGGCCTTGACCTTCCGCCCAATCGGCAGGCGAAGTCGGCGAGAGCGGGAGGACACCCAATCGTCGAGCCGCCGAAGCCCGCATATAATCGCGCCATCCACCATGACACGAAATGTCCTCGGCACCCGACAAGCCCGCGGATTCGCACAGGAAGCCCTTGGGAGAGGTGCCGTCCGCGAGCCTTACCGTTCCGATCCCGAGGGGTGCGCCGATGCCGGCCACAAAACGGCCGAAAGCCTCGCAGGGCATGGCCCAGACTTCGGTCGCGATGGGAGCGCCTGCTCCATCCGTCACCCGAACGAGCCCCGGACGAAGGGGCGGCCCTCCCGGCAAAGCGTAGAGCCGGTAATCGAGCGTGGTCGGGACGCTGCGCAAGTATCGGCCGCCGCGCACCACAAGTTCGCGGTTGAGCGGCATGCCCGACAAGTGCGCCCCGACGACCACGAGCTCGACCTCGTTGGACGAGGCGGATGACACGGAGGGCAGCGGCATCGCCGGCGCGGCATGTCCGGTCGCCCCCATCGGTACGCCCGCCGCAACCTGCAGCTTGCAGCCGAGCGAGGCCAGAAGGGCATCCTGGCCTGCCCGAGCGATCAAGGTCGTGCCGGCCGGAAATCCGTCATCGCGGAAGGGACCGGGCAGCGACAAAGCGCAGAGATCGAGGAGGTTGACGAAATTCGTATAGGTGCCGAGCGCCGAATTGGGGCCGATCGGGTCGGCATTGAGGTCCGCCAAGGAAAAGGCGCGCGGAACGGTCGGCACGACCAGCAAATCCACGCTGTTCCAAAGCGGTTCGACAGCGCGCCGGAGTTCCGCCAGCCGGTAGAGACCCGCGAAGGCATCGGCGGCCGATAGATGCTCCGCGCCCAAGATGATTCGCGCCGTGGTGGGATGCAGGGCTTCGCGAGCCCGTCCTATGAAGGACCGCAAGGCGGCATAGCGTTCGGCGACCCAGGCGCCCTCGTAAAGAAGGGCTGCCACCTCGAACAAGGGCGCGAAATCCACCTCCACGAGCTCGAGGCCAAAATCGCGGTAGAGGTCGAGCGCTCGGTCGAATGCCGCTTCGGAACGCCGGTCGCCGAAAAATCTTCGGCTCAGTCGGTTGGGCACGCCCACCCTCAGGGCCGGAGGAACAATTGCCAGGGACCCAACCGGGATGCGCTTCGACCAAGGATCTTCGGCGTCGTAGCCAGCCATGACTTCGTATGCCGCCCAGGCATCGACGACCGTCAGGGCGAGAACCGACACGCAGTCGAGCGTCTGACAGGCGGGCAGAACGCCGCGCAATGGCACCGCGCCCAGCGTCGGCTTCAGCCCGACGAGGTTGTTGAGACCCGCCGGGATACGGCCGGACCCGGCTGTATCCGTGCCCAGGGAGAAGCTGACGAGCCCTTGCGCCACCGCCACGGCCGAACCGGACGAGGAGCCGCCCGGCACGATCGCGGCGTCGAAACTGTTGCGCGGCACCGGATAGGGCGACCTGATACCGACGAGACCTGTGGCGAATTGATCGAGATTGGTCTTGCCGATCGGGATCGCGCCAGCCTCGACCAGCCGGTCGACGACCGTGGCCGAGCGCTCCGGCATGAAGGCGAATGCCGGACAGGCCGCGGTGGTCGGCACGCCATCCAGGTCGATGTTGTCCTTGATGGCGAAGGGGAGCCCCCACAACGGCTTGAGATCGGGATCGAAAGGCCCGAGTGCGGCCAGCGCGCGGTCGGCGGAAGCTTCCGCAAGCGCGATGAAAATGCCAGGATCGTCGAGGGCCCTGATGCGGGCGAAAGCCTCGCCAGCGATGTTTCGCGGATCGAGTCCTTCGCGATAGGCGGCGTGAAGCGTGGCGCGATCGAACGAGAGAGATGTGGTCAAAAAACCTCCTCGACCGGTTCCGGCTGCGCAACTCTCAAGCAATGATCAAGCCAGCGGGCTTTCCACGCCTCTGTCCGCGCGATGCCGGAAGGAAAATTGCGAATGATCGACGATCCCGAAATCCTGGCCGAAGTCGAAGTGGAATTCACGCGCTACGAGAAGGCTCTCGTGGGAAACGACGTCGCTACCCTGGACAGTCTGTTCTGGCACGATGACAGGACGATCCGCTACGGCACCGGCGAGAACCTTTATGGCTACGCGGCCATCGCCGCCTTCCGGGCGGGGCGGCCGGCGGCAGGGCTCGAGCGCGTGCTCGAACGCACGGTGATCACCACCTTCGGACGGGATTTCGCGACGGCTTCGACCTTGTTCCGCAGGGCCAAT
>JBBPYT010000315.1:0-3813 GCA_038199665.1 Hyphomicrobiales bacterium | reverse complement strand
TCGAGGTCGATGACGCCCTGGTCCTGTCCGAGCAGACTGACTTGTGAGGCCGATTCTGCCTTTGAATCACCACACGAGGGCTGCCCATCCTGAGTGTGGCCGCCCTGCTCGCTGCTCTTCTGTCTGATCATTGTCCCGTCCTCCGCGTCGCCGCCCAGTGCGGCGCTTGCACTGAGCAGAGCCCGGCTAAAGCCAGGCATTCGGAGGAGAGCCAGGTCAGCGGCGCTCTGCGCCTGCCCTCGGAACAAAGACAGCAATGCTTCCTTCGCGCACGAAGTCCAGCCGCAAAGTGCAAGAAAATTGCAGAACGAGCCCTGCTTCCAAATCGAGATCTTGGCTTCGGCGGCAGCCTCGGTCTCCTGCGCCCCAGGGTTGATCGAGACACCTGATAAGCGGACGATCTCCGCTGTTGAGGTGCATGATGAGCGAACGACTTGGTACGAGGGAGCGGGCGGGTGCGGCGGAGCCGACCGCCAGAGTCTGGCGCAGCGGCGCCCGGCCGCGGCGGACGGATGTCGCGGCAGCGGAAGGCTGCGGCCGTGCTGCGGTTATTGCGTGGCGAGGACCTGGAAACGGTGTCGCGGGGGCTGGGGGTGACGGCCGCCACCCTGACGGGATGGCGTGATGCGTTCCTGGCTGCGGGCGAGGCGAGCCTGTCCACACGCCCCAAAGACGGCGAAGCGTTCGAGAGCGAGCGACTGAAGGCCAAGCTCGGCGGAATGATGCTCGAACGCGAGTTGCTCGAAGCCAAGATCGCGATCCTGGAGGACGGCCGCCCTTTGGCGCGGCGGAGGTGAGGCCATGAGAGCCGCGACCTCGCCGTCCGGCGGCAAGCCCTATGGCATGGCCCGGGTGTGCCGCGTGTGGGGAGCGGCCAGGGCGACCGTCTACCGCCATCGTGTCCCGCCCGGACACGAACCGCGCCGGCGTCCCGGCCCGATTGGCCCCATGCCCGATGAGGGTCTTCTGGAGCGGATCCAGGGCGTCCTGTCTGCCAGCCCCTTTCATGGCGAGGGTCACCGCAAGGTGTGCTGATTCCGAGGGATGCCGCCCCCTCGTTCCGATTTGATGTCGCCCCCCTGTTCCGAGATTAATCCGCCCGCTCGTTCCGAGATGATGTCGCCCCCTGTCGGGTGATATCCGGGTGGGAGTCTTGGCTGGCTTAGGCTTGCTCCCTTTGGCGTGTCCGAAGGAGCGATGGATGCCAGCGGAGAGGGTGAGCATGCGGCGTGTCCGCGAGATCTTGCGCTATCACCACGAGCATGGGCTCGGTCACAAGGCGATCGCGGTGCGGGTGGGCGCCGCGCCCTCGACGGTGCGCGAGACGCTGCGCCGGGCGACGGCAGCCGGGTTGGCGTGGCCGCTCGATGAGACGGGCGGCGATGCGGCCCTGGAAGCCGCGCTGTACCACCCGGCCGGCACGAAGACGGGACATCGCCGGTGCCCGGAACCCGATTGGCCTGCGCTCCATCGTGAGCTGAAGCGCAAGCACGTCACGCTGCAGATCCTGTGGGACGAGTACATCACCCGCCATCCGGACGGGTACCGCTACAGCCGGTTCTGCGACCTTTACCGCGGCTGGGCGGCGAAGCTGCCGGTGACCATGCGCCAGAGCCATGCGGCTGGCGACAAGCTGTTCGTCGACTATGCCGGCGACACGGTCGCGGTGATGGTCGATCGGCTGACCGGCGAGATCCGGCAGGCTCACCTCTTCGTGGCCGTGCTCGGCGCCTCGAGCCTGGCCTATGCCGAGGCGAGCTGGAGCGAGACGCTGCCCGACTGGATCGCGGCGCATGTGCGCGCGATCGAGACCTTCGGCGGGGCGCCGGCGCTGTTCGTGCCGGACAATGCTAAGGTCGCGGTGATCCGGTCGTGCCTGTACGATCCCCAGGTCAACCGCAGCTACGCCGCCATGGCGGCCCACTACGACAGCGCCGTCCTGCCGACCCGGCCGCGCCGGCCCCGTGACAAGGCGAAGGTCGAGGTCTGCGTTCTGATCGTCGAGCGCTGGCTGCTCGGCCGGCTGCGGCATCGAACCTTACACAGCTTGGCCGAGCTGAATGCCGTCATCGCCGACATGCTCGCCGATCTGAATGATCAGCGCGTTCTTCGTCATGTCGGCCAGACCCGGCGGCAGTTGTTCGAGGCGATTGAGCGGCCGGCCTTGCGGACCTTGCCGGCCGAGCCCTACGTCCTTGCCGAATGGCGGGTACGGCGTGCCGGCCTCGATTATCACGTCGAGATCGAGCGGCATTACTACTCGGTGCCGTACCGCTTTGCCCGGGTTGAGATCGAGGCGCGGATCACGGCGCGCACGGTCGAACTCTTCCACAAGGGCGAGCGCATCGCGGCGCATATGCGCGGCAGCGGCAACGGCCGCCACACGACCATCGCCGAGCACATGCCCTCAGCTCATCGCCGCTTCGCCGACTGGACGATCGAGCGTATCCGGCGCGAGGCCACCGCGGTCGGGAGCTGCACGGCCGTGTTCTGCGACACGGTGCTGGCCGAACGGCCCCATCCCGAACAGGGCTTTCGCGCCTGCCTGGGCATCATCCGCCTTGTCAAAGGCTTCGGCCGTGACCGCGTCGAAGCGGCCTGCAGTCGCGCCCTCGATATCGGGGCACGGACCTATGGCTCGGTCCGCTCCATCCTCGACACCGGGCTCGACCAGACACCCGTGTCCACCGCCGCACCAGATCAGCCGATCCACCACACCAACATCCGCGGCGCCCGCTACTACCACTGAAGGAGATCACGATGTTGTCCCATCCCACCCTTGATCGTCTCGACAGCATGGGGCTGGCCGGCATGGCCAAGGCCTTCGGCGAGCTGGCCGCCAATGCCGAGGCCGAACGCCTGAGCCATGCGGAATGGCTCGCCTTGCTGCTCGACCGCGAATGGAGCCTGCGGCACGACCGCAAGCTTGGTGCCCGGCTCCGCTTCGCCAAGCTGCGCCACCAGGCCACCCCGGAAGACGTCGATTACCGCAGCGACCGCAAGCTCGATCGGGCGCTGTTCCTAAAGCTTCTCGCCGGCCAATGGATCGCGGACCACGACAACTTGGTGATCTGCGGCCCGACCGGTGTCGGCAAGAGCTGGCTCGCCTGTGCGCTCGGTCACAAGGCCTGTCGGGACGACCGATCGGTCCTTTACCAGCGCCTGCCCAAGCTGTTCTCGAGCTTGGCGCTTGCGCGCGGCGACGGACGCCATACACGGTTCCTGGCCAAGCTCGGCAGTGTCCAATTGCTGATCCTGGATGATTGGGGGCTCGAACCGCTCGACGCCAAGGCCCGGCACGATCTGCTGGAGATCCTCGAAGAGCGCTATGGCCGCCGCTCCACCATCGTCACCAGCCAGCTTCCCGTGACCGCCTGGCACGACGTCATTGCCGACCCGACCTACGCCGACGCCATCCTGGACCGCTTGCTTCACAACGCCCACCGCATCGACATCGAAGGCCACAGCCTACGGCGCGGAAAATCCCAACATCAGGCTTGACGCTCAACCACAAACGACTTCACACCAGAAAGGCCAGCAGGACCCTGCCGACAGGGGGCGACATCATCCCGGAATCGGGGGGCGCCATTATCTCGGAAACACGGGGCGACTTCGTCGGAATCGGCACTCCCCTGCAGTGCCTTCTGTTTGCCGGTCGGTTCGCAGTTCCCTTATTCTGCGTTGTACGGCAGCAATGACAAAGTCGAGATCCATTTCTTCGGCATGGGAGATGGCCTCAATGGACTGAGCGGCGAGTTCTGCCGCCATAAGCGCAAGCGGAATCTCGGAGCGTTCCCCGAGTGCCATGGCGTG
>JBBPYT010000314.1:0-3209 GCA_038199665.1 Hyphomicrobiales bacterium | reverse complement strand
ACATTGGCAGGCTTCTTTCAAAACTAGCGAATACCCGATCCGCAAGCCCATGTCCTTGCGCGCGATCCTACGACTGGGTAATGAGAGGCGGGCCATTCCATAAAAGTCTTCATGGGCTACCCTGACGCGCCGCCCGTGTGGAGCCGCTAGTGGATTGAGGCTGACATATGAGTCCTTTGGGGATTCCCGAAGCTTCGGAGGCGTGCGAGTCTCTTGAATGCGCACCGGGATCACTGTTCAACTTAATCGGACCGATCACCACCGCCTGCAGGCGATCGTGGATGACCGTAACAGCCCTCAAAAGCACGTCTGGCGAGCCCGGATCGTATTGAGTACGGCCGATGGCCTCGGGACGGCGGAGATCATGCGGACCGCTGGCATCAGCAAAACGGCGGTGTGGCGCTGGCAGGAGCGCTTCATGGCCGAGGGCGTCGATGGCTTGCTGCGCGACAAGACCCGGCCGGCGCGGATCGCCAAACTTACAAAGGATGTCGCTGAGCGCATTGTCGCTCTGACCCTCACGGAACCACCAGGAGAGGCGACCCAATGGACCGGTCGGGCCATGGCCAAGGTAGCGGGCGTCAGCCTGACTTCGGTCCAGCGGATCTGGCGGGCTCACGGCCTGGCGCCGCATCGCATCCGGACATTCAAGCTCTCCAACGATCCGAAATTCGCTGCCAAGGTCCGTGACATCGTCGGTCTTTATGTCGATCCGCCCGCTCACGCGGTCGTCCTCAGCGTCGACGAGAAATCGCAGATCCAGGCCCTGGACCGCACCCAACCCGGCCTGCCGATGAAGAAGGGTCGCGCCGGCACCATGACCCATGACTATAAGCGGCACGGCACGACAACGCTGTTCGCCGCCTTCGATGTGTTGGACGGCAGGGTCATCGGCCGCTGCATGCAGCGCCACCGACATCAGGAGTTCATCCGCTTCCTCAACACCGTGGATCGGCAGGTTCCGACTGGCAAAACCGTCCACGCCATCCTCGACAATTACGCCACCCACAAGCATCCCAAGGTCATCGCCTGGTTGGGCCGTCATCCCCGATGGACGTTCCACTTCACCCCCACCTCAGCCAGTTGGCTCAATGCCGTCGAAGGCTTCTTCGCCATCCTGACCAAGCGTCGGCTCCGGCGCGGCGTCTTCAAGGGAGTCGCCGATCTGCAGGCGGCTATCAACCGCTTCCTCGTCGATCACAACCAAAAGCCTAAGCCATTCGTCTGGACTGCAGATCCCAACAGAATCATAGCCTCAGCGGCCAGAGGGCACCAAGCGTTGGATTCAATCCACTAGGCTACGAAGATTTTCGGCTGAGCCGGATGTTAGGCTGCTGCAAGTGGCAGGTTGACTTTCGGTTCGGGGGGGACTCGCCACCCGACAGTAACCGGGAGCCGCTGATGACCACCGCTCCAATGACTGCCCGCAACAGCCCTGCTTCGCAAGATCGCGGACGATCGCCTCCGCAATCACGAGTACACCGCGCTCAGATAAGACCGCAGGAGGTGTGTCAAGGACGGGAAGCGGTGGGCACAAGACGGCCGCGCTTTGCCGCTCCTGCGGGCGAGGAACTGGAGACAATCTCGCGCAGTCTCGGCGCAACAGCGACAACGCTGAAGCGAGTGGCGGACCGCGCGAACGCTCTGTTTATGCTCTCGATTCCGTTCGCAGGCGGACACGCCTGCGCCTTCTCTCGTGAAGTTTCATCTCAGGGGCTGGCAGGAGTGAGCAACCCTTCCCATAAAAATCTGCGAAAATAGCAGCTCGCAGTTGTCTGGACGGCAAGCCGGGGTCATCATCCGTAGCCATTCCTTTTTGCTTTTGCGGACATCCAGATGGCCGAAATAGACAGCTACAGAATCGTCGCGGAGCCGTACTATCGGCAGACCGGCGAGGAAGTGCAGCTCTTCGAGGCCGCCTACAGGGACCGTCTTCCGGTCATGCTCAAGGGGCCGACCGGCTGCGGCAAGACGCGCTTCATTGAACACATGGCCTGGCGGCTCGAGCGCCCGCTCGTTACCGTGGCGGCCCACGAGGACATGACGGCGGCCGATCTGGCCGGCCGCTACCTCCTGGCCCCCGAAGGCACCGTCTGGCACGACGGCCCGCTCACGCTCGCGGTGCGTAGCGGCGCGATCTGCTATCTCGACGAGATCGTCGAGGCGCGGCAGGACACCACCGTCGTGATCCATCCGCTGACCGATGCGCGCCGCGTTCTGCCGCTCGACAAGCGCAACGAAGTGGTCCACGCCCACGACGACTTTCAGCTGACGATCTCCTACAATCCCGGGTACCAGAGCGCCGTGAAGGATCTGAAGGAATCCACCAAGCAGCGCTTCGTGGCGATCGACTTCGGCTACCCGGCCCCCGCGATCGAAGCCGAGATCATCGCGCGAGAGGCACGGAGCGAGCCGTCGCTCGCCGCGCTCTTGGTTGCGGTTGGGGAGCGGTCGCGCAACCTGCGCGGCCACGGGCTCGACGAAGGCGCCTCGACCCGCATGCTGATCCATACGGCCCGGCTCGTCAGAGGCGGCGTCCCGCTCGACGTGGCGGTCCGGTCCGGCATCGTCCTGCCGATCACTGACGATCTCGACGTTCGCGAGGCCTTGTCGTCGGCCATCGCCGCCTGCATCGCATGAGCCTGGCGGCGGAAGCCCGGGCCCCGGCCGCGACGGTCGAGGGTAGCCGCCCGCTCGCGCGGCTGCACACCCTGGTGCGCCAGCGGGACGGGCTGGCCGGCCCGTTCGGCGCCGCCCTGGGCCGGCATGAAGCGGCCGGTCACGAGGAAATCGACCTCTGGGCGGCGGCGGCGCTCGAGTTGGCGAACGTCAACGCCGGGCCCTACGCGCTGGTGGCCTTCTTTCGCCTGACCGCGACGACCGTGCCCGCCCCCCAGGCGCTCTCTCGGCTCGCAGCCGCCGCGCGCGGCGCCGCGGATGTCTGTCGCAAGGCAGGCGCGGCCGCGGTGCGGGCCTGTCTCGACGCCCGCATCGATCTGGCGCCCCGTCTGGCGGTGCCGTCCACGGGGCCCGAGGCCGCCTGGTGGCGCGGCCTAGTCCGCCTCGCCACGGAAGCCCCGGGCTGCGTCGCGGTGCTGGCGGCGGTTGGCGGCAGGGTCGTGGGCGGGGGGGGGCGCGCCGCGGGGGTTGGCGGCGTGGGCGGCCGCCCGGCCGCCCGCCGGGGGCGCCCCGCCCCCCCCCCGGCGGTT
>JBBPYT010000313.1:0-3066 GCA_038199665.1 Hyphomicrobiales bacterium | reverse complement strand
CTTGGAGCCGAAGCCGCCGCCGACGTCGGGCGCGATCACCCGCAGCTTGTGTTCGGGCGCGATGCCGATGAAGGCCGAGAGCACCAGCCGCGCCACATGCGGGTTCTGGCTGGTGGTATGGAGCGTGAAGCTTTCGTTGCCCGAATCATACTCCCCAACGGCGGCACGCGGCTCCATGGCGTTGGGCACGAGCCGGTTGTTGACGATGTCGAGCTTCGTGACGTGGGCGGCCCGCGCAAAGGCCGCGTCGGTCTCGTCCTTATTGCCGAGGTGGAACTCGAACACGGTATTGTCGGGCGCGACCTCATGAACCGGGGTGCCCCCGACCTTGCGGGCGGTGGCCGTGTCGGACACCGCCGGTAACACGTCGTAATCGACGGTGATCTTCTCCGCCGCATCCTTGGCCTGCGCGTAGGTTTCGGCGATCACCACCGCGACTTGATCGCCGACGTAGCGAACCTTGCCCTGCGCCAGCGCAGGATGCGGCCCAGCCTTCATCGGCGAACCATCCTTGGAATGGATCATCCAGCCGCAGATCAGGCCGCCGATCTTATCGGCCGCGAGGTCGTCCCCTGTGAGCACCGCCAATACGCCCGGCGCCGCGGCAGCCTCGCCGATGTCGAGCGATCTGATCGTCGCATGGGCGTGCGGCGAACGCAGGAAATAGGCATAAGCCTGCCCATGGCGATTCACATCGTCGACGTAATTGCCCTTGCCGGTGATGTAGCGATGATCTTCACGCCGACGAACTGAAGCGCCGATTCCGGTCGCACCCATGGGTTTCCTCCGCAAATTGCCAGCCGGTCGTTTTTATCGGGACCGTCTGGCCCGTGTGGGGACGGCCTCGCTCCAGCTTTGAACCATCAGCTCTGTCGTCACTCCGCCGCCATGGCCGGAGCACCGCCCCTGGCCATTGCCTTGGCACCCGCCGCCACCGCCTTGACGATATTGTGGTAACCGGTGCAGCGGCAGATGTTGCCCTCGAGCTCTTCCCGGATCAGATGCTCGTCGAGATCGTTGCCGTTGCGGGCCACGATGTCGACGGCCGACATGATCATCCCCGGCGTGCAGAAGCCGCATTGCAGGCCGTGATGTTCCCGGAAGGCTTCCTGCATCGGGTGCAACACGCCGTTCTTGGCCAAGCCCTCGATGGTCGTGACTTGCGAGCCCTCGCAGGACAGCGCGAGAGCGGTGCAGGATTTGATCGCAATCCCATCGACATGCACCACGCAGGCGCCGCATTGACTCGTGTCGCAGCCCACGTGAGTTCCCGTCAGCCGCAGATTGTCGCGCAGAAACTGCACCAGGAGCGTCCTAGGATCGACATCAGCTTTTACGGCCTTGCCGTTGACCGTCATGGAAACCGTTTGCATTGCCCCTCCCCCGGTCGGTTCGACCGGGCCGCGGGGGCTATCCCGCGGCGAACCGGTATCGATTGAGCGGCACTCTGGAACGCCTACAAAGCAGGGTCAAGCGGATGTTCGGCCGGCAGGGCGAGCCGTCCCAGTATAACATGCCCGCGCAACGCCTCCGCACGGAGTTCGACACCACCGATGCTCCTTGCAAGCTCGCGGTGCGTTCGCCCGATGCGCACGACGGTCGCGCTCGGTGACGCATTGGCCCTACTTGGCCACTGCCGCAGCGAAATTGCTGAAGAACTGGTCGGCTGTCTTCTTGGCGACTCCGTCGATGAGACGCGAGCCCATCTGGGCGATCTTGCCGCCGACGTTGGCCTGAACCTGGTAGGAAAGCCGGGTGCCTTCGGGCACCTCGGTCAGGGTGACGTCGGCGCCGCCCTTGGCAAACCCGGCAATGCCGCCCTCTCCTTCCCCGCTGATCCGGTAGCCGTTCGGCGGATCGATGTTGGACAGCTCGACCTTTCCTTTGAAGGTCGCGCTCACCGGTCCGATCTTCATCTTGGCCGCCGCCGTAAACGTCGTATCGCTGGTCTTGTCGAGCGTCTGGACGCCGGGGATGCAGGATTTGAGGACGTCCGGGTCGTTGAGCTTGGCCCAGACCGTTTGTCGGTCGGCCGGCAGAACGACCTCGCCCTTCATCTCCATCGCCATAAACCCCTCCCTCGCTCCGCGTCGGATCATGCCGCCGGTGACGCGCTATCCTAGACGCCGGTCTGCCGTTCGCAAGGGCCACGGGGCGACGAACGAGCCGCCGGCGGCGATAAGCCCGCAATCATCGGCGGGGAGCGCTTGCAATCCGCCTTGCCGCGTCTCACACCGATCTCGAATAAGCGAGGGAGAAGGCTCGATGGGTCTGGAGGCCGATGTCGCGGTGCTCGGCGCCGGCATGGTTGGGGTGTCTGCGGCGCTGCACCTTCAGCAGCGTGGCCGCAGCGTGGTGCTCGTCGACAGGAACGAAACCGCGGGAAGCGAAACCAGCTACGGCAATGCGGGTTTGATCGAACGGTCGTCGATCTTTCCTTACATGTTCCCGCGGGATCTCGGAACGATTCTCCGCTACGCGCTGAACCGCTCGCCGGATGTGCGGTATCACGCCTCGACCCTGCCGGCCTTCGCCCCTTTCCTGTTCCGCTACTTCCTGGCGTCGTCACCGGCCAACACCGCCCGGATTGCGGCTGCGATGCTGCCACTGATCGAGGGCTCGCTGATCGAGCACGAGGCCTTGATGGCGGCTGCCGGCGCCACCCACCTGCTCCGCAAGGTGGGATGGATCAAGGCGTTCCGAACCGCCCGGAGCCGCGACACCGGCTTCGCGGAGACCGACCGCCTGCGTGCCCACGGCCTCGAGATCGAGGCGCTCGACCCGGCCGCACTGGCGGTGCGAGAACCGCATCTCGAAGAGGGTCTCTCCGGAGCGCTGCACTTTCGGGACACCGGCGCGGTCTCCGACCCCGGAGGGCTGGCGCGGGCCTACAGCGAACTGTTCATGCAGCGGGGCGGGCGCTTCGTCCAGGGCGATGCCCGGACGCTGGAGGAAGACCAGCACGGCTGGAGAGTGCGGACGGCCGGGGGCGCCGCCTCGGTGCGCGAAGTGGTGGTTTCGCTCGGACCCTGGTCAGACCTCGTGTTCCGTCGGCTCGGCTACCGG
>JBBPYT010000312.1:0-3129 GCA_038199665.1 Hyphomicrobiales bacterium | reverse complement strand
TATGCTGGACACGCGGCATCGCCGCATTATTCTGCCTTTCGGCGGTCGCAGATGGCTGAGCAGTCGGAGAGGAAACTTGGCCGGGTCCAGGGAACGGCTCGTCTGCCGGCGCCGCTCGCATTCATGGCCGCGAGCGCCCAAGCGCAGGTCGAAGCGACGAATGAGGTTCAGCGGGCCGGAATCGACCATGCCAACCCAGGCAGCGTGACCGAACGAATTGTCGCGAACTTTGAGGGTTGTCATTTTTCAGATTCATGGGTCCTCGGTGTACCGGTCAGGTGTACCCGTCGACAGTCGAATTCCCAAGAAACATCAACGATTTAAACGCTTATATGCCACGACGTGCCCTGGAGAGGACTCGAACCTCCACAGCTTTCACTACTGGTACCTGAAACCAGCGCGTCTACCAATTCCGCCACCAGGGCCCGGCGACGCTTCTAAGGGCGGGGGCGGCGCCCTGTCAACCGCAAGCGCGGCTGCGGGCGGCTGCGTCCCGCCGCCCATGGCGACCCGGTTCGACGCCGCCGGGGACCGGACGAATCGGCGATCACCCGGGGCGCCATAAAGGAGGGCAGCCCCGAGGCCAATCTCGACACCATGCCTTCGCGCACTGGCACGGGCCGCGACCGCAGAACTCGCCCGGAGCGGCGAACCTGCGACCTCGACGCGCCCCGGCCGACGGTCCGGCTTTCGCCGGGGTCACCCCTGGAATTCCGGCCTCCGACTCACTCGGCGGCCGCCCCCTGGAGCCGGTCGTACTTGGCTGCCATGATGAAGTCGTTCTCGTGCAGGCCCTTGATCTTCTTGGTCTGCAGGGAAACCGTCGCGTAGCCCCAGCCGAAGCAGATGTCGGGGTGGTGGCCCTCTGTTTCGGCCAGATCCGCGGCGGATGCGACAAATGCGAAAGCGTCGGAGAAGGTCCTGAGCCGGTAGCGGCGCTCGATCCGGGTGGCACCGTCGACCAGTGCCCATTCCGGCACGTCGGCGCGCCAGCGCTCAGCCTCGGCTGGCGATATGGGAGGGACGCCTCCCCGGCAGGGCACGCAGGACTTGGACGCGAGTGCGGATCCCATGGGGCTGCTCCATGCTGCGGTCGCCGGTCGACAGCGCCTGGCGGTCCGAAAGGGGCCGCAAAGTCCGTCAGGGTTTTGGCGGCGTCACCGTTGTCGTCATTCTGAAGCGTCGATCAGCTCCATACACGTAGAACTCACCTGCGCACGCTTCATGAGCATGCACGCCTTGATCTTATCTGGGTCGGGCTTGGCGTCAGTGCAAAGCCTTGCAATGTCAACCGCGCAGGCCTCTTCCAGCCTTTGCTGCATGGTTCGCGCCCGAGCCGTCCCCAAGGCCACGGTCCAGCAACAAACCAGCGCGCCAGCAAAGACCAAGACTATTGTTTTCATGGTGCGGCTTTGACTCCGAAGCGCCTTACCACACGCGCCGCCCGGCCTTCCCGAATCCATCGAGCGATAATGGATCGGTTTCCATTTGGGCCTCAAGGCTTCGGCGGTGGCGTGACGCTGACCTGGATGCTCGCATAATAGGCCGCGAGATCGGCGATGTCAGCCTCGGTCAAAGGTTCGGCGACCGTGTTCATGATATCGTTCTTGCGGCTGCCGGTGTGGTAGGCCAGGAGCGAGGAGACGAGATAGATCTGCACTTGGCCCGCGAGGTTGGGCGCCTCGGGGAGCTTGGAGACGCCGTCGCGTCCATGGCAGGTGATGCAGCCGAGTGTCTTGATCTTCAGCGCCCCCGCCGGACCTGACCCATCGGCGTGAGCCGCCGCCGCAATCAGCATCAGAGCCACGGCCCCGCCATATGCACCTGCTCTCATGTCATCTTTCCACGCAGCCTCGCCCGCGGCCGTGACCGCGAGCGAGGCTGAAAGCTTACTTTTTGCCGTCGTAGGTGATCCGGTAGACGGCTCCCGCGAGATCGTCTGACACCAAGAGCGAGCCGTCGTGCATCGGCTCTACGTCCACCGGACGTCCGGTATATTCGCCGTCCTCATTGAGCCAGCCTTCCGCGAAGGGCTTGGAGCCTTCCGGCGCCTTTCCATCGGCGTCGATCTTGGTGACCATCACGCGGGCGCCGACCGGCACCGTGCGGTTCCACGAGCCGTGCTGGGCCGAGAAGATGGCGCCCTGGTACTCCTTCGGGAACATCCTGCCGCTGTAGAAGCTCATACCGAGGTCGGCCGCGTGGGGTGCTTCCTCGACGACGGGGAAGACGACATCCGCTGGAGGCGTCTGATCCTTGTATTCAACTGTCCGGGTATGGCCGCCGCCGTACCAGGGGAATCCGAAGTTCTGGCCCGGCCTGGTGGCATGGTTGAGCTCACCAGGAGGCTGGTCGTCGCCCATGCCATCGACTTGGTTGTCGGTAAACCACACGGTCTTGTCCTTCGAATTGAAGTCCATACCGACGGAATTGCGGACGCCATGCGCGAAGATTTCGCGGTTAGACCCATCGCGGTCCATCCGGATGATGCTGCCTAATCCAGCCTTATAATACATGTCGTATTTTTCGGGGGCATACACGTTATAAGGCTGGCCGATCGTAATATAGAGCTTGTTGTCTGGCCCGATTCGACATACGCGCCCCGAGTGGTTGAAGCTCTCTTCCGAAGGTGGGATAAGCTCGCCCAGCTTGACCACGATTCCGACCGCGACGTCCGGATTCTCGTAGAAGAACTCCGCCGCGGGAAAGATGAGGACGCGGTTCTGCTCGACGGAGAACAGGAAGCCATCCTTTGAAAAGCAGATAGCGTTGGGATTGGTGAACGGGATCGTCGGGGCGAATTCCCGCACGTCCTCGACTCTGCCCGTATGACCGTGGTCGGTAAGCGTGTAAATCTTCGTCTTTCGGGTCGAAACATAGGTCACCACGCCCTGCGGCCCGACGGCAATCATGCGCGCATCGGGTACGAGCGCATAGAGGCTTATTTTGAACCCTGGTGGCAGCTTTATGGCTTCGAGGTTTTTCTTGATCGCCTCGGCCTTTTCGCCGTCCTGAGGTATCGAGACCATCCCCCGCGCGCCGGTGGATTTGAAATCCTCGAGTTTCTTCATCGTCGCGTCGGCGGAGCCCGCGGTGGGTTCCGCAATGGTCGCACTCTGCGCAAAAGCC
>JBBPYT010000311.1:0-12421 GCA_038199665.1 Hyphomicrobiales bacterium | reverse complement strand
GGCTCAGCCAACGACCGAGTGCCGGTCGCGTGAAGGCTCCATTTCGAGCATGAGGTGAGGTGACGTCGGGTAAATGGGACAGACCTTGTCCCTCGGCTCCGCTCAATAGGTCTGATCGTTAGACACCGGACCGGGGTCCGAATCGGCCGGCGCGGCTCTGTCGTCATATTCGGGCGGGAGGCCCCGTCGCCCGCTCGCCGACAGCACCACGACCTTCGTTCCCACCGGGACGCGGTCGTAGAGGTCCATGACGTCCTGGTTGATCATGCGGATGCAGCCTGACGAGATGCTGGTGCCGATAGTCCAGGGCTCGATCGTCCCGTGGATGCGGTAGAGCGTATCCTTGTTGCCCTGCCACAGGTACATGGCACGCGCACCGAGCGGGTTGCCGGGGCCGCCCGGCATGCCGATGCCGCCCCGCAGTTTGTCCATGCTGTTCATGATTGCGGGGTCGCGCTCCAGCATTTCCTTCGGTGGATACCAGTCGGGCCATTGCTGCTTGTTGTGGATGTTGGCGACGCCCGACCAGGCGAAGCCTTGGCGGCCCACGCCGACGCCATAGCGCAGCGCCCGCCCGTCTCCGTTCGTCATGTAGAGGAATCGACGGGCAGGATCGATGACGAGCGTACCGGCTTCCTCGTCGGTGTCGTAGTAGACGATCTGCCGGAGAAAGCGCGGGTTGATCCGCGAAAGATTGATAGCGGGGATAGGGAAGGGCTCGCCCGGAACCGCCGCATAGAGCTGCTCGGGGTCGGCCTCCTGCGACAGCGCCCGCAAAGGCGCCACGGAACTGCCGAGAAGGCTTGCGGCGCCTACCAGGACGGCACGGCGGCTCAAGTTGGACATCGATGAAACCTCCTAAGCGAATCGACTCATGTGGGACCGAAACGCACAAGCCCGTGAGAAGATCGCTCCCGATCGGCAATCACCGCCTGCTATAGATTCACCAAACACCACCTCGCACGCGATGGGCTAGTAGTCCAGCCAGCGTCTTTCAAAAATGGCTGAATGACCCGCGGTCGAATTGCCTCTCCGTTCCATCCTGTTCGCGAAACACCGGCGGCTCCGATCCGGCAATCGTGGCGCCAATGGGCGTTACGGGGATGGCTGCCGCGCGGGCATCGCGCTCGAAAGCTTCGGCCCGGTCGGGTGGAATGGAGGCTAGGATCTCGTAATCGTCGCCGCCCGTCACCGCGGTGTCGAAAAGCGCAGGCGCTTGCGCCACCAGGACGCGCGCGGCGCCCGACAACGGCACCCGGGCGAGGTCGACCTCGGCACTCACAGCGGAGGCTCGCATCATCTTGCGCAGGTCACCGATGAGGCCGTCCGAAATGTCCATGCCGCCGCTGGCGTGGCGGGCCAGGGCATCGCGCAGCCCCAGCCTCGGCTGCGGATGCAGGTAGCGGTCCAAGAGGAAGTCACGCTCGCCCTGCCCTATTGTCGCACCGGCCCCGCCAGACCGGAGGCGCAGTTCCAACCCCAGCGCTGCATCGCCGATTGTCCCAGTAACGTACAGCCTATCGCCGGGTTTTGCGCCGGTACGCGGGACCAAACGATCGGCCGCGACCACGCCGAGCGCCGTTATGGATACGGTCAGCGGTCCAGGGGTCCTTACTGTGTCGCCGCCGAGCAACGGACAGCCGCCGGTCGAAGCCTCCTGTCCCAATCCGGCCGCAAAAGCACCGAGCCATTCCGCCGTCCAGCCGGACGCCAATGCGAGCGTCAGAACGAAACCCGTCGGCTTCGCCGCTTTCGCGGCCAGGTCAGATAGATTCACGGCCAAACATTTCCGGCCGATCGAGAACGCGGGGTCGTCAGGGAAGAAATGCACCCCGGCCACAAGCGCATCGGCCGTTACGACGAGATCCTGCCCCGGCGGCAGCCGGATCGACGCCGCGTCGTCGAGCAAGCCAAGACCCCCAGGCCCGGCGATCGGGGCGAAATAGCGGGAAATCAGTTCGTCTTCGCTCGGGCGCGTCATCCCCAATGCCTGGGCTGCCGGCTGAGGATGGGAGCGCCGAGCGGCGCGAACGGCGTTGAGCCAGGTTCCGGCAGTATGCGAGCGAACACGAACAGGCGCTTCCTCACACGTTCTCCACCGAAGCGATACCCGCCATGGACCGGAGCGAAGCCGCCATTCCGGCGGAGATCTCGAACCGGCCCGGGAGCCGCACCTCCACCTCGCTCGCCCCACCCGCGGACGGGACTACCACCGACACCTCGCCATCGCCCCGGCGTTCCAGCCGATCGGCAATGGATTGCAGCGGCGCGGCGTCTCGAACATGGATCAGCAGCCCCTTGCCGATGCGGCAGGCGGCAGCCTCAAGCGCCTCGGCCGCGACGATCCGCACCCGCACCTCGTCCCCTTCGGCGCTGGCCTGGACCGTCACCAGGACCGCAGCGCCTTTCTCGAACAGATCGCGGTGCTGGTTGAGAGTTTCCTGGAACAGGATCGCTTCGTACTGGCCGGTCTGGTCGGAGAGTTCCACGATGCCGATTTTGTTGCCCGACTTGGTCCGCCGCTCGGTCCGGTCGAGAACCGTCGCGGCAAGTCGGGCGCTCGATGCACCGGCCTTGACCGCACGGGAGAAGCTCGACCATGTTTCGACCTTGAGCCGCTCGAGGACGCGACTGAAGCCGTCGAGAGGATGACCCGAAAGGAAGAAGCCGACCGCCTCGAATTCCTTGCGCAGGCGTTCGGCGGCCGGCCAGGGGCGCACATTCGGTGGATGCAGCACGCCTGCTTCCCCGCCACCGAACAGAGCACTCTGCCCAGCCTCTCGCTCGCCATGAACCCGGTTGGCCACCGATAGGATGGACTCTACCGATCCGAAAGCGCGCGCCCGATCCTGCTCCAATTCGTCCAAGGCACCCGCGGCGGCAAGACTTTCGAGCACCTTCTTGTTCAGCTCACGCGGATTGATCCGAGCCGCAAGGTCACCGATCGACGTGAAGGGGCGTTCCCCGCGTGCCGCCACGATCGAAGCCACTTGAGCTTCCCCCGCCCCCTTTATGGCGGATAGCGCGTAGCGGATCGAACCCCCGGCCGGCCCTGCATCGACCTCGAAATCCACCCCCGATCGGTTGATCGACGGCGGCTCGACATTGATGCCGAGACGCTGCGCCTCATTGCGAAATTCGGACAGCTTGTCGGTATTCGACTTGTCGAGCGTCATGGACGCGGCCAGGAATTCGACCGGGAAATTGGCCTTCAAGTAAGCCGTCTGGTAGGCGATCAGGGCATAGGCGGCGGCGTGGCTCTTGTTGAAGCCGTAGTCGGCGAACTTTGCCAGGAGGTCGAAGATTTCGTCCGCCTTGCCCCTCGGGATGTCGCGGTCGACCGCGCCGTTCACGAACCGGACACGCTGGGCGTCCATCTCGGACTTGATCTTCTTGCCCATGGCCCGGCGCAGCAGGTCGGCCTCCCCGAGCGAATAGCCGGACAGCAGCTGGGCCGCCTGCATCACCTGTTCCTGGTAGATGATGACGCCGAAAGTTTCCTGCAGAACCGGTTCGAGCTTGGGATGGATGTATTCGGGCTCCTCCTCCTTGAGCTTGCGGGCGCAATACACCGGGATATTGGCCATCGGACCGGGTCGGTAGAGGGCGACGAGCGCGATCAGGTCCTCGAAGCGGTCGGCCCGCATCTCCACCAGGGCCTTGCGCATGCCCGCGCTTTCCACCTGAAACACGCCCACCGTCTCGCCGCGGCCGAGCATCGCGTAGGTCTTCGCGTCCTCGAGCGGGATGGCCGAAAGGTCGATGCTGACGCCGCGCTGTGCCAGCAGCTTGATACAGGTTTCGAGCACCGTCAGGGTCTTCAGCCCAAGAAAATCGAATTTGACCAGCCCCGCGGGCTCGACCCATTTCATGTTGAACTGGGTGGCTGGCATCTCCGACTTCGGATCGCGATAGAGCGGCACCAATTCGTGCAAGGGACGGTCGCCGATGACGATGCCGGCCGCGTGCGTCGAGGCATTCGAATAGAGCCCTTCCAGCGTCCGCGAAATCTTGAGCAGCCGGTCGACGCGTGGATCGCTTTCGGCGGCCTCCTTCAGTCTCGGCTCGCTTTCGATGGCCTGCGCCAGCGTTACCGGATTTGCCGGGTTCTGCGGCACGAGCTTGGCCAGCTTGTCGACCTGGCCCAGCGGCATTTCGAGAACCCGGCCGACGTTGCGCAACACGCCGCGCGCCAGGAACGAGCCGAAGGTGATGATCTGGGCGACCCGATCCGTTCCGTAACGGCGGCGCACGTAACCGATGACCTCGTCGCGACGGTTCTGGCAGAAGTCGATGTCGAAGTCCGGCATCGACACGCGTTCGGGGTTGAGGAACCTTTCGAAAAGCAGCCCGAACCTGATCGGGTCCAGGTCGGTGATGGTCAGCGCGTAGGCGACGAGCGAGCCTGCCCCCGATCCGCGCCCGGGGCCGACGGGTATCTGATGGGTTTTGGCCCATTTGATAAAGTCCGACACGATCAGGAAATAGCCGGGGAACTGCATGTTGCCGATGACGTCGAGTTCGAAGGCGAGCCGGTCGCGGTAATCGGTTTCGACGAATCCCGGCGCGGTGCCGCCAGCCCTCAACCTGGCCTCCAGCCCTTCGGTGGCCTCGGCCCGCAATACGCCCTCAGCGTCGAGCGGCGTTCCCTCAAGCGACGTGAAATTGGGAAGTATCGGTTTGCGCGTCGTCGGTCGGTAGCTGCACCGCAGCGCGATTTCCACCGTATGCCGTGTTGTTTCCGGGAGGTCCGCGAACAGCGCCAGCATCTCGGCGCGCGTTTTGAAACGATGGTCCGGTGACAGCTGGCGCCGGTCGGGGGCGCCGATCACGGTCCCTTCGGCAATGCAGATCAGTGCGTCGTGGGCCTCGTAGTCGGCGGTCGAAGCGAAGAAGGATTCGTTCGTGGCGACGAGCCGTAGACCCCGACGCACCGCCAGATCCAAAAGTTGCGGTTCGACGGCGCGCTCCTCGGGCAGCCCATGCCGCTGGAGCTCGATGTAAAGCCGGTCGGTCCCGAAACATTCTTCGAGCCGCGACAAGCGGGCTGCGGCCGCTTCCGGCCGGTCTGCGGCGACTACGCGGTCGATCGCACCCGAAGGACCCCCGGTCAAGACGATCAGGCCCGTCGCACTCGAGGCGAGCCGGTCGAAAACGACATGAGGCGAATCACCGGGGGTCGGGTCCAAAAAGGCCTGCGACGCAAGACGCATTAGGTTGCCGTAGCCCTCGGACGAAGCCGCGAGCAGTACGACCGAGCCCCGAGCCCAGCGCCCTCCATCGCGCCCCAACACTGCACCGTCTCCGAAGTCGATCGCGAGATGCAGCCCGATGATCGGCTGCACTCCTTCCTTGGCCATCTTCTCCGAAAATTCCAGCGCACCGAAAAGGTTGTTCGTGTCGGTGATCGCCAGCGCCGGCATGAGATCCGCCAGCGCCAACTTGCCAAGCTTGGCGATGGTCAGCGCCCCCTCCCGCAACGAGAACGAGCTGTGGACGTGGAGATGAACGAAGCCTGGACCCTGAGCGACCGATTGCACGTCTGCGCGCCTCCATCGAAGCTCGCGATTGTCTGCCGGCGACGAGACTGCGTCCAGGGACCGGGCGCGCCATCAACAGCATTCGCACGGTTTCAGACAATCATGAGGGCCAAGCGTGCGCGAAAACAGCCACCAGTGCCAGGAACGCGGCTAAGGAAAAAAGCTCGAATGTATCTTCCGCCAGTCGTCGAAACATCATGCCCTCCCTTGAGTGGTATGGGCATTTTGTTCTTGTTTTGTTCCGAGTCAAGCGAACTTGTACCGTAAGCTGGGTGGATTAGGCCCTTGCAAAGACGTTGGTTAACAAATGGCCGGTGGACACCTTGCGCCACCGGCCATTTAGTGCGCGATACCGGCGAACTCGGCAAGCTTACCGCAATCCGATCCGGCCTTGCGCGGCCGCCCCAATCGCTAGCGGCACACGCGATGCGGAATCAGGCCCACGATGCGGCAGACCGGCCGGCGCACCATGAAGACAGGCCGTCGTACGACGACCGCCGGCCGGCGCACGACGAACCCGCTCGGGCGGCAACCGCCGAGCGGCCCGCGATGAAGACCGATCCCACACCCGCCAGCAACGAGGGTCATTTGAGTATCCGAGCCTGCCGGAGAGGTCGCGACCGGGAAAGCCTGGGCGGCGAGCGGCATCGAAACCAGCATGGCGGCGGCTGCAGCTGAAGTGAGATGTTTGCGCATAGCGAATCGTACCTTTCGTCTTTCCGCGCCCGATGGCGAACTTAGAGCTTCGCTCTTCAAGTGCAAGGACGGCCCGATGCCAATCCGATCAATGGTGAACATTGTCCGTACCTTGGCGTGGCGACCGTCCTCCCAATGCTCGGATCGTCCGAATTGATCCGCGCCGGAAGCCACATGCCTTGGGGTCAACTGTCGAATGGCCCTACGCCCAATGCCGCCTCGAAGGAGCTCTCATGGAATCCTCGCGCTCCACCACCGAACAATTCTGGGCTCGTGGAAGTTCGGCCTGTGGCGCCGCGATCGCGCTGGAGCCGGTCCTTGGACCAACACGCTTGGGGCACTGTCCCATGATTATTGAAACGGAGCCGCAAGATCCGCGATCTCGAGCGCCAATTATCCTTTGATGATGAAGCCGCGTTGCTGGACTTGGTCGCGCCTTTCGGGCAGGCAGCAAGGAAGGCCCGCCCGCATCGTTCCTGCGGCAGGGCGGAAGGCGGTCGATCATGACGGTAGCCGAATGCGCGGCAGGATTCTCTTTCCTGATGACGGGAGTGCAGGTCGTCAGCACCGCCGTCGCACGGTTCAGGTGTCCGGCGCGCAAAATGCCCTTGGCGCCGCCGAACGATGCGCCTGGGGTAAGCCTTATCCGCCCCGTGTGCGGCCTCGACAACTACGCCGAGCTGACGCTCCGTTCGAGTTTCATTCTCGACTATCCAAGGTACGAACTGCTTTTCTGCGTCGCCCGGGCCGATGACCCCGTCCTGCCCTTGCTGCGCAAGCTGGCGGCTGCGCATCCTCATGTCCGTAGCACGATCCTGGTCGGCGACGACGAAATCAGCCCGAATCCGAAGCTTAACAATTGCGTGAAGGGGTGGTCGGCGGCTTCGCACGAATGGATCGTGATGGCTGATTCGAACGTTCTGATGCCGGCCGATTACATCCAGCGCCTGCTGGCGCGCTGGCGGCCCAACACCGGGCTGGTCTGCTCGACGCCGATCGGATCGCGGCCCGAAGGGTTCTGGGCCGAGGTGGAGTGCGGTTTCCTCAACACCCTTCAGGCCCGCTGGCAGTACGCCTCCGAGGCGATCGGCTTCGGATTCGCCCAAGGCAAGTCCATGTTGTGGCGCCGCGACATTCTGGATCAGCGCGGCGGCATTCGGGCGCTCGGTGCCGAGCTTGCGGAGGATGCGGCTGCCACCAAACTGGTCCGACGCTGCGGTCTAAGGGTCGGACTCGTCGACAGTCCCTTCGAGCAACCTTTAGGGAAGAGGACCCTGGGCGAGATCTGGGCCAGGCAGGTGAGGTGGGCGCGTCTTCGAAGGGTGACGTTCCTCCCGTTCTTTTTGTTGGAAATATTCACCGGCGGCCTGTTCCCTGTCCTGGCGGGGGCCTATGCGGCTTCGGTCGCGGGGTACGACCCGATCGTCGCCGGTGCTGTCGTTGCGGCTGTCTTTTTTGCCTGCGAAGCCCAACTCGCGCTTGCGGCCGGTTGGCGCCTTTCCGTCGCCTCACCCCTGGCCTGGCTCACACGCGATCTCATGCTGCCGGTGCTGTTCACCTCGGCCCTGCTGACCGACGAATTCGTTTGGCGGGGAAACGAAATGACGGTGAAGGAGGAAGAGGTCAAACTGGGCTGAGCCCGTCCGGGGCGAATTAAAGGTGCAACATGTCGAACCAGAACGTCAGGCCTCAAACTATTTACTTCGCAGCCGGCGGCGCCGTCCCGAACAGCACCCTTCCAGTGCTGTTCTACCGCTTCGAGCTGCCGAAGGACGCGCCCGATCCGGCATCTCATCTGGAACGACTCTTCGACAGCAACGGCTGGTCGAACGGCTGGCGGAACGGCGTCTACCCGTTCCATCATTTCCATTCCACCGCGCACGAGGTGCTTGGCGTCGCGCGCGGTCGGGCCACACTGCGCCTGGGCGGTGAAGACGGACGCGACTTCGACGTCGAGGCCGGAGATGTGCTGCTTCTCCCCGCCGGAACCGGACACAAGAAACTGTCCGGATCGACCGATTTCCTCGTGGTCGGTGCCTATCCGGATGGCCGTAGCCGCGACCTGATCCGCGCCGACGAGGTGAGTGAGGCGGAGGTCCGCAGGGCCTTGGAAAACATCGCCCGGGTGGCCTTGCCCGATCGGGATCCGGTATCGGGGGGAGCGATCGAACTCTGGCAGGGGTGACACCGAACGAAACCACCAGCCGAAGTCATTCGGCTGCGTCGGCCTGCCATGGCTGCGGCTGCCCCTGGCGCCCCCCCTTGAGCAATTCGGCCACCAGAAAGGCCACCTCGATGGATTGCTCGGCATTGAGGCGCGGGTCGCAATAAGTGTGATACCGATCGTGCAGTTCGGCTTCCGAGATGGCGCGGGCACCACCTGTGCATTCGGTGACGTTCTTGCCGGTCATTTCGAGATGAACGCCGCCCGCATAGGTTCCTTCCGCCCGATGCACGGCGAAGAAGGTTTTGATTTCCGTCATGATGCGATCGAACGGCCGGGTCTTGTAACCGCTCGCGGTCTTGATCGTGTTGCCGTGCATGGGATCGCAGGACCATACGACGGTGCGGCCTTCCCGCTCGACCGCACGGATCAGGTTCGGCAGGTGGTCGCCGACCTTGTCGGCCCCGAAGCGACAGATCAGCGTCAGGCGTCCCGCCTCGTTGTCCGGGTTGAGCACGTCGATGAGCCTGATCAGCCCGTCACCCGTCAACGTCGGGCCGCACTTCAGGCCGATCGGGTTCTTCACGCCGCGGAAAAATTCCACATGCGCCCCCTCCGGCTGCCTAGTCCTGTCGCCGATCCAGATCATGTGGCCGGACGTGGCGTAGTAGTCGCCACTGGTCGAATCGACGCGGGTGAGCGCCTCCTCGTAGCCGAGAAGCAGGGCCTCGTGCGACGTATAGAAATCGGTCTGGCGAAGCTCGGGATGGTTCTCCGCATCGAGCCCGATGGCCCGCATGAAGTCGAGCGCCTCCGTCAACCGGTCTGCGACTTCGCCATAGCGGCTTGATTGTGGGCTGTCCTTGACGAAACCGAGCATCCAGCGGTGTGCGTTCTCGAGATTGGCGTAACCGCCGGTCGCGAATGCCCTCAAGAGGTTGAGAGTCGCGGCCGATTGACGATAGGCGTCGAGCTGGCGCTGAGGATCGGGAACCCGGGAGGCGCGATCGAAGTCGATGCCGTTGACGATGTCACCGCGATAGCTCGGCAGTTCGACGTCGCCGATCCTCTCGTTCGGAGATGAGCGCGGCTTGGCGAACTGCCCGGCGATACGGCCGACCTTCACCACGGGCGAGGCGGCGGCGAACGTCAGCACCAGTGCCATCTGCAGGAAAACGCGGAACGAATCGCGAATATTGTCGGCCGAGTGTTCGGCGAAGGCTTCTGCGCAATCGCCACCCTGCAACAGGAAGGCATTGCCCTTCGCCACTTCGCCCAGCGCGCGGATCAGCTTTCTCGCCTCCCCGGCGAAAACCAGAGGGGGGAACCCTGCGACCTGCTTTTCCACGGCGGCGAGCGTCCGTTCGTCGGGATAGCTCGGCGCCTGCTCCAAAGGCTTCGACCGCCATGAATTGGGAGCCCAGTTCGCGCGGTTTCCGGTCTCGCTGCCTCGACGCTCCTGTATCATGACCTTCTCCCCGCGATGGGCGTTACGAACCGTTCATCGCGACTTCCGCTGACAGCCGCTACGATCTCGCGGCGGCACGGTGCCGACCGCAGGGCACGCGTCGGACCGCGCTTATACACCAGTCGGTCGGGCGGTCTACCTGAGGCTGATGGATGGCCTTTGCGGCAGCTGGTCGGCCGGCCATAGGTGAAAATGGCGCCGGCGAGTGGGGCGCGACAGCAACATTTAACCGTAAATGGCGCAAGGCATGCGGAAACAGCTCCGGCCTTCATGTTTTTGCCTTTTGCAGGACGCATCACCTCAGTTGACGCGCAGGGCCGATCAGACTCGCAGTTCCTTCCCGCGCCGCCTCCGACCCTCCTTCTCACAGAAGCCATGCCGACCGCCTCATCCATGTCCGCGCTGCTGAATTCCGTGCTCCTGTTGATCGCGGGGAACGGCCTCCTCAACACGCTCGTGCCCATGCAGGGCAAGTTGGAAGGGTTTGGAGACCTATCTATCGGGCTGCTTGGATCCGCTTACTTCGCCGGGATGCTGGCCGGCACGCTCGCGGCCCCGGCGATCATCCTGCGGGCCGGGTACATTCGCGCATTTTCGGCGTTCGTGGCCTTGGCGATCGTGATCTCCCTGGCCTATCCGGCGGCGGTCCAGCCCGCCGTTTGGGTCGGATTGCGGTACGCGATCGGATTCGTGTTCTCCGGCTTTTATGCGGTCATCGAGGCATGGCTCACCGACAAATCCGACAATTCCAATCGCGGCCGCGTCTACGCGCTCTATCAGATCGTCACCTACGCGGGCACTGCAGGCGGCCAGCAGATTCTGGCCTTCGGCGATCCGCGATCCCCAGCCTTGTTCTCCGTGAGCGCTGGCTTGTTTGCCCTTGCCATGCTGCCCATGGCGTTCACCAAGGCGGAGCCGCCGCCCCGCCCGCGCTCGATCAGGCTGCGCCTTCCCTGGCTGATCCGGGTTGCTCCGGTCGCTGGCGTATCCGTGCTCCTTATCGGATGCGCCAACGGCAGCTTCTGGGCGCTCGCTCCGGTTTACGGCCTGAGCCTCGGCCTTTCGCCCAGCAAGGTCGCCACATTCATCACGACGGTGATCCTCGGTACGGCTCTGGCGCTCTACCCGGTAGGCAAACTGTCCGACCGGATGGACCGGCGCAAGGTGCTGATCGTCTTCTCGCTTGTCGGGGCCCTGGCCGAGGCTCTGCTGGCAGGCGCGAGTACGTTCCCGTTCTTCGTTCTCGCGGGTCTCGGCTTGTTGGTCGGCGCCACGACGATGGTGCTTTATATGCTGGCCGTATCGCACGCCAATGACCGAGCCGGGCCTGAACATGCCGTCACGGTTTCGTCGGGCATGTTGTTTCTGTATTGCTTCGGCGCCATCGTGGCGCCGATCTTCGCCTCGTTGCTGATGGCAAGGTTCGGGGCGCAGGCCCTCTTCGCGCAGAATGCCGTGATGCACATCCTGCTGGTGGGTTTTGTTCTGTGGCGGATCGCGGTCCGGGAACGCGCATTGCCGGCAACGGCGCTCGGCGACTTGCGGAAAGCGGAGCCGGGCCTGCCATGATTCTCCGGCCCGACACAGAACGTCAGGCGGCCTTGGTGCCTGCGGCCCTGATGTGGCGAGCCGAGCGGGTGCGCAAAGTCACGATCTCTTCCGCCACCGTCGGGTGCACCGCCATGGTGGCATCGAAATCGGCTTTGGTGGCTCCCATTTGCGTGGCGATCGCGACCAACTGGATCATTTCTCCGGCTTCATGGCCGAAGATGTGAACGCCGAGCACCCGATCGGTGGCGCCGTCGACGACCAGCTTGATGACGGTCTGCTCCCGCCGCCCCGACAGCGTTGCCTTCAGGGGTCGAAACGAAGCCCTGTAAATATCGACGATGTCGAACCGCTGGCACGCCTGCTCCTCGGTAAGCCCGAGAGTGCCGATCTCTGGCGTGCTGAACACCGTGGAAGCGACATTGGTGTGAACGACGCTGGTCGGACGATGACCAAACAACGTATCGGCCAGCGCATGCCCCTCGCGCACCGCGACCGGAGTGAGATTGATCCGATCGGTGACGTCGCCCACCGCGTAGATCGAATTCACCGTGCTCCGGGAAAAGGCATCGACAACGACCCCTCCCTTTCGGTCCAAGGCGACCCCGCAGGCTTCGAGACCCATGTCGCGCGTCGCCGGGCGCCGGCCTGTCGCGATCAGCACCTGATCGGCGGTCACAGCCTGTCCACTGCTCATCGCGACTTCGACCATTCCGCTCGACCATGTCATCGCGGCCGGTAAAGTCCGAGGCAGCACGACCACGCCTGCGTGGCCGAGGGCGTGGGTCAGGGCGTCGCGCATGTCTTCGTCGAAACCGCCCAGGATCTTGTCGCCCCGAAAAGCCAGCGTGACTTCCGCACCCAGCCTGGAGAATATCGAGGCGAACTCCACGGCGATGTAGCCGCCGCCGACGATCACCATGCGCTTGGGCAGCTGCTCCAGCTCGAACGCCTCGTCCGAGGTGATGACGTGCTCCACCCCGGGCAGCTCGGCCGGCAGCTTGG
>JBBPYT010000310.1:0-5384 GCA_038199665.1 Hyphomicrobiales bacterium | reverse complement strand
CGCCCAGCCGGTGGAATATGGCGAACCCCTAGTCGTGATCGGCTAGAACGGACCATGTTCGACAAGATTCTTATCGCGAACCGCGGCGAGATCGCGCTTCGCGTTCATCGGGCGTGCAAGGAGATGGGGATCTCCACCGTCGCGGTGCATTCGCAGGCCGACACCAGCGCCATGCATGTGCGGCTCGCCGACGAGAGTGTGTGCATCGGCCCGGCCCCGGCGTCCAAAAGCTATCTGAACATTCCCTCGATCATCGCCGCCTGCGAGATCACCGGCGCCCAGGCCGTTCACCCCGGCTACGGATTCCTGTCCGAGAACGCCCGTTTCGCCGAGATCGTGGCGGCGCACGGCTATACCTTCATCGGCCCCAAGCCCGAACATATCCGGGTCATGGGCGACAAGATCGCCGCCAAGCAGACGGCCAGGAGCTTGGGCATTCCGTGCGTACCGGGCTCGGACGGCGGGATAACAGAAGACGACGAGGCAGTCCGCGTTGCCGAGGAGATCGGGTTTCCGGTGTTGATCAAGTCCGCCGCGGGCGGCGGCGGGCGAGGCATGAAGGTGGCCCGGAACGCGGCAGACCTCCCGAATGCGCTCTCTACAGCGCGCGCCGAAGCCAAGGCGGCGTTCGACGACGACGCTGTCTACCTGGAAAAATACCTCGAGAAGCCCCGGCACATCGAGATTCAAGTGCTTGGCGATGGGCTCGGCAATGCCATTCACCTGGGCGAACGCGATTGTTCCCTTCAACGGCGCCACCAGAAGGTTTGGGAGGAGGGTCCGTCTCCCGCCCTGAACATGACCCAGCGGGCTGAAATCGGCGAACTCGTCGCAGATGCAATGCGCAAACTGAGCTATCTCGGCGTGGGCACGGTCGAGTTCCTTTATGAGGATGGCCGCTTCTACTTCATCGAGATGAATACCCGCATCCAGGTCGAGCACCCCGTGACCGAGATGATCACCGGCATCGATCTCGTCAACGAGCAGATCAAGATCGCGGCGGGTTCCCCTTTGACTCTGACGCAGGCCGACGTGCGGTTTTTCGGTCACGCGATCGAATGTCGCGTGAATGCGGAACATCCGGTCACGTTCAGGCCCTCGCCCGGCCGCATCAGCTATTTTCACCCGCCCGGCGGCCTGGGGGTGCGTGTCGACAGCGCCGCCTACCATGGGTACGTCATCCCGCCGAACTATGATTCGCTGGTAGGCAAGCTGGTCGTTCACGGTAGAACCCGCACCGAGGCCCTGATGCGATTGCGGCGTTCGTTGGATGAATTCATCGTCGACGGGATCGAAACGACTCTCCCGTTATTCAGGAGGCTGGTCCGCAACGGCGATATCCAGAACGGCACCTACGACATTCATTGGCTCGAGCATTTCCTGGCCGAGCAGGCCGAAGACGCTGCCTGATCGTCATCGTTGGTACCTCAATAAGGCGCGTCCACGTTCCCGAGTTCCACGTAGACCGACTTAAGCTTGGTGTAGTGCTCGACCGCGTTGCGGGAGTTCTCGCGACCGACACCGGAGCGTTTGACGCCTCCGAAGGGCACCTCCACGGGCGTGAGATTGTAGGCATTGATCCAGCATGTGCCGGCCTGCAGCCGTGCGATAACCCGGTGGCCGCGCTGGATGTCGCGAGTGAAAACGCCGGCCGCGAGCCCGAATTCCGTGGAATTGGCTCGCAGCACCACCTCATCCTCTTCCTCGAACGTCAGCACGCTCATGACCGGGCCGAAGATCTCTTCGCGGGCTATGCGCATCCCGTCCTCAACATCGCAGAAGATCGTCGGCTCGGCGTAGAAGCCTTTTTCCAGCCCTTGCAGGTTCGGCACGCCGCCGCCGACCAGCAGTCTGGCGCCTTCGACCGTGCCGACCTTGATGTAGCCCATGACCTTGTCGCGCTGCGCTGCGGAAATCAGCGGCCCCATCTGGGTTCGCTCGTCGAGCGGGTCGCCGAGACGGATCGTCTCGGTCCGGCGCAGCAGTTTTTCGAGGAATTGCTCCCGGATACGCCTGTGCAAGAACACCCGGGTGCCGTTGGAACAGATCTGCCCGGACGAGTAGAAGTTGCCCAGCATGGCGCCGCCGACCGCATTGTCGAGATCGGCATCGTCGAAGACGATCAGCGGCGACTTTCCGCCGAGTTCCATGGTGGTGGCCTTGATGCCGGCTCCGGCCGCGGCCATCACCTTGCGGCCGGTGGGCACCGACCCGGTGAGCGAGATCTTGTCGACCTCGGGGTGAGCGACGAGCGAACCCCCGGTTTCCGCGGCGCCCTGAAGCACGTTGAACACACCATCCGGCAAGCCGGCTTCCTTCAGGATCTCGGCGAGTTTCAGGGCCGACAGCGGGGTCAGCTCGGACGGTTTGAAGACCATCGCGTTGCCGCAGGCGAGCGCCGGAGCGGCCTTCCAGCAGGCGATCTGGATCGGATAGTTCCAGGCGCCGATGGCTGCCACCACGCCGAGCGGTTCGCGTCGGGTGTAGGCGAACGATCCGCCGAGATCGACATGCTCGCCGGCGATCGAGGCTGCGATGCCGCCGAAATATTCCAGGCAGTCCGCTCCGGAAGCCGCATCGGCAACAAGCGTCTCGCTGATCGGCTTGCCGGTGTCGAGCGTTTCGAGTCGCGATAATTCGGCGTTGCGGGCCCGGATGAGATCAGCGGCGCGCCGCAGCACTCGCCCGCGCGTCGCGCCGGACACCCTGCCCCATTCGGCCTGCGCGGCCCGGGCCGCCGAAACCGCCTCGTCGACCAGGGCCGGGGAAGCCGCCCCTAGGCGTGCGATCACCTCCCCGGTCGCCGGAAAGACCGAGTCGATCTGTTGCGCACCCGTCTCGTCACGATACCGCCCGCCAACGAAATGCGATCCATTCGGCTGAGCCTTCATGACGTCCCCCAGTGCGTTCGATTTGAAAACATGACGCCGCATCGCGGCCGAAGCTTGCCAGCGTGCGTCCGACACTTGTCCGGCACGGCCGATCGAGTCCAGGCCCGACCCTTCGCGCTGCGAACGGCAGACGGCAGCAAGCGCTTGGGCCGGCGTCGCCAAGCCTCGGTGCCATGAGGTTCACTCAGATCAGATTGTCGCCTGGAAGAAGCTCCCGCGCCGGCAAGCCGAGTGCACCCGTCAAACTCAGCATCCGTCTGCAAAGTTGCTTCAAATTTTATGAATTAGGACTGTCATTGGCCATATTCATTTGCGTTGGAACTCACATATATGCCATGCGTTGCCATAGCGATGAAAATCTAACACGAGGACGATATGAAACATCTTACGTTTACATGCGCGGCGGCAATAATCGTAAGCGCGACAGCACTCGCCGTTGCAGCGCCTGGCGGTCACTCTAGCCAATCTGGCGGTCACTCCGGTCAATCTGGCGGTTCTCCCGGCCAATCTGGCGGTGCTCCCGGCCAATCTGGCGGTGCTCCCGGCCAATCTGGCGGTGCGGCGGGTGCTTCGGCAAGCGCGTCTTCAGCTTCGAGCAACTCTCCGGGGGCATCGGGCTATTCGCCTGGCCATGAGATGCAAAGCAGCACTTCGTCTGGATCGACTGACCCAGGTGCTTCTGGATTTTCGCCTGGCGACCGCATGAATGACGCCAAGTCTCAGACGTCGAATGCGGAGGCGACAGCGACCTCTGATCCGGGCGCTTCCGCATATGCACCGGGCGATCGCATGAACGATGCTCGGGTCCAAGGAAAGACCGTGACGCGAGCCGCTTCGCGACTTTCCCCCACCACCATCAAGAACGACAAGCATATGAAGCGACAACACAAGGCGCCCCGCTTCGATCCCGATGGCGATGGGTCCGCACAGGACTAATCTGGACGGCTTCGTTCGGGGTCCCTCAGTTCTGGCAAGGCTGAGATCGAGTATAGGATCAAGCGGTTCGGCTGGCGGCCGGCCCCAAAATCAGGTCCGCTTCCCATTCGACCGCTTACTCCTTGGCACCGGCCACCAAGGCAAGCATGATAACAACGCAGGAGCCAAAGACGATTGTGACTAGGAGCATGGGGTGTCCTACCAGCGCGGCCGGTCGAGACCTCCCATTTCGTCCAAGCATGGTTAAAAGAGCATTAAGCTCGGCCGCGTGGTCGTAAAGGCGGCTCGTGAGGCGGCCTTGAGGCAGCGCTTGCATGCCCACGAATCAGAGTTTCGCGAGGAAAGCCCCAAGTCGATCGGCGCTTTTGTCCCAACCCTCGTGAAATCCCATCTGCTCATGGGTCCTGCAATCGGCCACCGACCAGTGACGAACCCGAGCCGTGAACTTGGTCCCGTTGTCCTGGTCTTCGAAGGTGATGACTACGGTCATGAATGGCCTTTTGGAAGGTCTCCAGCCCTCCTCGTACGCATCGGTGAAGGCGAGACGCTCGAACTCCGTGACCTCGAGGTAGATGCTCGCCTTCGGGTATTCGGTACCGTCGGGCGCGCGCATGACGGTCCGAAACTTGCCCCCCGGTCTCAGATCGATCTCGCAGACAGGAGTTGTCATGCCTTGCGGCGCCCACCAGATCGCAAGCTGCTTGGGATCAGTCCACGTCTTCCAGACACGCTCGCGGGGCGCCTCAAAAATGCGCGTGAGGGTCAACTCACGCTCCTGTGAGGGCGTCTGGTAATGTGTGTCCAATCGAGGTCCCCTCCCCGCCTCGCGAGGCAGGCGGAGCCTCTCACGGGACAATGAGAGCAGATACGTATGAGGCAGCGATCCGGCTTCAGAGAATCTCCTGCAGATGCGCAAAAATCTTTGGCGATCTTGAGCGGTCACACCTATGGGCTGCCGGCTCGAGAACAAATGTGAACTCGATAATCCCCGGCGATCGGAGGCGTTGCTCGACCCGGTGCACCGGACGGGAGCCATGCGCCGACGTTTCACTGCCGACGTTTTACGCAAACCTGAGCATGGGCCGAGGTCCACAATTTCCTGAACGAACCGGCGCCAGCAGGCCGCTCGGTAGCGCTCGGTTGAACCTGGAAGTTGAAAGTACGCCATCGCACATGTCTGCCTTAATTCAACCAAAGGGGGGAAAAGGTGTTGCGGCGGATACAGCATTTGGTTACTAAGTTGTTAACGACATTTCTCCAAACCGCGGGCGCGATGTGGTGAATGGATGGTAGCCATGACGCACGCCTCATCTTTCAGCGGAGCCGCCGCTAAGTCGAATGGAGCTGGGTCTTTCGGCACCGCCGATTTACCTCTGGTTGTCCTGGTCGATCCGAGTTCGTTGTTCGGGGATTACCTTGTCGCCGGTTTCCAATCAGTAGACAAAACCACGCAGTTCCGCAGGTCCCAAAGCGTCGCCGAGTGGCGGGCGGGTGACTTTCGATCGACCTCTTTGGTCGTATTATGTCTCCCAACCCGTGTCGGCAACTCGGTGCCTT
>JBBPYT010000309.1:0-10906 GCA_038199665.1 Hyphomicrobiales bacterium | reverse complement strand
TGCCGTTGCCTCGCCAAGTGGACAGCCGGCGCGTGCTGCTGAGTGTCTTACCCGACAAGGATGTCGATGGCTTTCATCCGATCAATGTCGGGCGGCTCGGCATCGGCGCCCTCGACGAAGCTTTCGTGCCATGTACGCCGGCCGGCTCGATGGTGCTGCTGCGCCGGGTCCTTGGCAACAGCCTCGCCGGCAAGAACGCCGTGGTGGTGGGCCGCTCGAACATCGTCGGCAAGCCCATGGCGCAATTGCTGCTCAATGCGGACTGCACGGTGACGATCGCGCATTCGCGCACCGTCGATCTGCCCGGCCTGTGCCGGACCGCCGACATTCTGGTCGCAGCGGTCGGCCGTCCCCAGATGATCCGCGGCGATTGGATCAAGCCCGGCGCCGTGGTGATCGATGTCGGAATCAATCGCGTCCCATCGTCGGATGGCAAAGCCAAGCTCGTCGGCGATGTCGCCACCCAGGAGGCGGCCGAGCGGGCTTCGGCCATCACGCCCGTGCCGGGTGGGGTCGGGCCCATGACCATCGCCATGCTGTTGGCCAATACGCTGCGATCGGCCTTTCGGCATAATGGCCTGCCCATGCCGGACCTCTTCGTACAGGGGTGATGCTTTCGCGTACGCGCGTCAGCTTCTGGCCGGCGCAGACATTGCTCGGTTCGGCGCCTGGCCGCTGCCTGCGTTCCCTGATTGATAAGTTTGCTGACCGGAACCCCCTTCCTTCTCGGATGGTTTAGCCGTCAACCCTGCACGTGCATCAAGAGGAGCGGAAATGGCGACGAAAAGCGGCTACGAATCCGATTTCGGGAATGGCGGCGAGACGCACCAGCACGTCCCGGTCAAAGGCCGGCACACGCCCGAAGGGCATCTGACCACCAATCAGGGCATCCGTGTCTCTGACAACCAAAATCAGCTCAAGGCCGGGCTGCGCGGCCCCGTGCTGCTCGAGGACTTCGTGCTGCGCGAGAAGATCTTCCATTTCGACCACGAGCGCATTCCCGAGCGCATCGTGCATGCCCGCGGCTCGGCGGCGCATGGCTTTTTCGAGCTCTACGAATCGCTGTCCGACATCACCAAGGCCGACCTGTTCCAGCGCGCCGGCGAGCGGACACCGCTGTTCACGCGCTTCTCGACAGTCGCAGGTGGCGCAGGTTCGGTCGACACGCCCCGCGACGTCCGCGGCTTTGCGGTCAAGTTCTACACCAAGGAAGGCAATTGGGATCTCGTCGGCAACAACATCCCGGTCTTCTTCATCCAGGACGCGATCAAGTTCCCGGACCTGATCCATGCCGCCAAGATGGAGGCGGACCGCGGCTTTCCGCAGGCGGCGACGGCGCACGACACTTTCTGGGACTTCATCAGCCTGATGCCCGAATCGACCCACATGATGATGTGGGCGATGTCGGACCGCACCATCCCGCGCTCGCTGCGCATGATGCAGGGTTTCGGTATCCACACCTTCCGGCTGGTCAATGCCGAGGGCCGGTCCACCTTCGTCAAGTTCCACTGGAAACCCAAACAAGGCGTGCAATCGACGATCTGGGACGAGGCTGTGAAAATCGCCGGCGCCGATCCCGACTTTCATCGGCGCGACCTCTTCGAGGCGATCGAGCGCGGCGACTTTCCGGAGTGGGAATTCGGCATCCAGGCATTCGACGAGGAGTTTGCGGCCAAGCTCCCCTACGATGTGCTCGATGCGACCAAGATCATCCCGGAGGAGGTGCTGCCCGTCCGCTTCGTTGGACGCATGGTGCTCGATCGCTGGCCGGACAATTTCTTCGCCGAGACGGAGCAGGTCGCATACTGCCCCGCGAATATCGTGCCCGGCATCGACTTCAGCAACGACCCGCTGCTGCAGGGCCGTCTGTTCAGCTATCTCGATACGCAGAAAAGCCGGCTCGGCACCGCCAACTTCCACCAGATTCCGATCAACGCGGCCAAATGCCCGGTGATGAACTTCCAGCGAGACGGGCAGATGCAGATGCTGCAGCCGAAGGGTCGGGCCAATTACGAGCCGAACAGTCTGGGCGAGGCCGGCGAGATCACCGGCCCGCGCGAATGCCCGGTGACCGGCTTCAAGACTTTCCCGTCGGTTGAGGAGGGCGACAAGCTCCGCATCCGTGCCGAAAGCTTCGCCGACCATTACAGTCAGGCCCGGCTATTCTTCCGCTCGCTCGATCCGGCCGAACAGGCGCATCTCGCCTCGGCGCTGGTCTTCGAGCTGTCGAAGGTCGGGATCGAGGTGATCCGCACGCGCATGCTCGCCAACCTCGTCAACGTCGATCCCACCCTCGCCAAGCGCGTCGCCGCCGGCCTCAACATGGACGTGCCCGAAGCCTCGCCGACCGCTCGGCCGGTACAGGATCTCAAGCTTTCGCCGGCGCTACGCATCGTTCGAGGGCCGCTCGAACTCCATACGCTCAAGGGGCGCTCGATCGCCATCCTCGTGGCGGACGGGTCCGATGCGCAGGTGGTCGATAAGCTCGCGGGCGCCATCCGCGATGCCGCCGGTCGGCCGATCATCGTCGCCCCAAAGGTCGGCGGCGCCAGGATGTCGGATGGGTCGCTGCTGAAGGCGGATGCCCAACTTGCCGGCTTCCCTTCTGTGATGGTCGATGCGATCGGGCTCGTGCTGTCGAAGGAGGGCTGCCAACTGCTGCTCAAGGAAGCGGCCGCCATTCAGTTCGTGATGGACGCCTTCAATCATCTCAAGGCGATCGGCGCGACTGCGGCAGCCAAACCGTTGCTCGACAAGGCTGGGATCCAACCGGACAAGGGCGTCCTCGCGCTCGACGACGGCTTCGTCGAGGCGGCTGGAAGGCGCTACTGGGATCGCGAGCCCAAGGTCCGCATGCTCGCCTGATGGCCCTGGCCGCGTCCGCGGGTGGGCGCCGGCCAAGCGCTCGCATCCGCAGGCGAGTTGTTCGATAGGGGCGAAATGGAGCGGACCTGCGGGCAGCGTTGGGGATCAATGGACGGTTTCGGCAAGCTGCCGCGCCGGATGTTCGCGAACGCAGGAGTGTTGCTGGCGGTCGGACCCGGGCATGGTTTTGCGAGCACGCGGGACCGTCCGCATGATACCAAGTCCAGCCTGGGCCGATCTGAACGGCTCCGCTCGCGTCACAAAGGCCCGAGCCGCTCGCATCGCTCGCAGATCCCCTCGAGCTCGACCATCTGCTTCTCCAGGCGGAATCCCGACGCGGACGCGGTCTGAAGCAGCAGCGCGTCGAGATCGTGGTTGTCGACTTCCGCGGTCGTGCCGCATTTGGTGCAGATCAGCATGACGCCGTGATGGTGGTGCCCCGGCGCATCGCAGATCGCAAAAGCGTTGCGGCTTTCGACCCGCACCACGAAACCGTTCTCGACCAGAAAGTCGAGCGTGCGGTAGACCGTCGGAGGGGCGACCGGCCGACCTTGAGCCTGCGCCAGAGCGTCGATCAGCGCATAGGCGGTCAGCGGCGCTCCTGCACCGGCAATCAGCATCAGGATCTGGCGGCGCAAGGCGGTCAATTGCAGGCCGCGCTCGCCGCACAGCGATTCGATCCGCTTGAGCCACACCTGCCGCGCCTCGACCCCGACCGACTCTTCGTTCATCGCACCTCGCCTCGCGCTTTGTGAGCCACCTCGCGCCATCCTTCAAGCTTCTGCCAAGCTAGAATGATATATTGTAACACATCACGATATAAGATAACAAACCTCTGCGGTGCTGAACACCAGCGCCGCTCCGCAATGGCCCCGGCCATCCCCGGAGGTCTCATGTCACGTCGCAAATCCTTCGTTCTGGCCGGCGCGATCGCGACCGCTGCGGCCGGCCCCGCGCTGGCCTCGTCCGTAAATGTCGTTGCGGCCGAAAACTTCTACGGCGATCTTGCGCGCCAGATCGGCGGTGCCGACGTGAATGTCACGAGCATCCTGTCCAACCCCGACCAGGATCCGCACCTCTTCGAAGCCGATCCGTCGACGGCGCGAGCGTTGAAATCCGCCAAGTTGGTGATCGCCAACGGGATGGACTACGACCCCTGGATGGAAAAGTTGTTGAGCGCCGACCCGGCATCCGGCCGGGATGAGATCGTCGTTGCCCGCGTGGTTGGCAAGGAGGCAGGCGACAATCCGCACCTTTGGTATGATCCGAAAACGATGTCCACGCTGGCGACGCGGCTTGCTGCAAGTCTTTCGGCGGTCGATCCCACGCACAATGCCGAATACGAGAAAGGTGCTGACGCCTTCACGGCCTCGCTGAAACCGCTCGAGGAAAAGGTCGCGGCCATGAAGGCGAAATATGCCGGCGTTCCGGTGACGGCATCCGAACCGGTGTTCGGCTATATGGCGGACGCTCTGGGCCTCGACATGCATGGCAAGACGTTCCAGTTGGCCGTGATGAACAATACCGAACCCAGCGCGTCGGATGTCGCCGCCTTCGAGGACGATCTCAAGGGCCGTAAGGTCAGGGTGATGATCTATAACAGCCAGGCGGATGATCAGGCCGTCAAAAGACTGGTGCAGATCGCCCGGGCCGCCAAGGTGCCGCTGGTCGGCGTGACCGAAACCGAGCCGGCCGGAAAAACCTACCAGGTCTGGATGATGGAGCAGCTGGACGCCCTCGACCGCGCCTTGTCGGGATCGAATCCTTGAGCCTTGTCGCTTTCGAGAGCGTCACGCTCGATCTTGCCGGCCGGACCATCCTGTCGGCGGTCAGTTTCCGGATCGAGCAGGGCGAGTTTATCGGCCTGCTCGGGCCCAACGGGGCCGGCAAGACGACATTGATGCGGGCGATCCTCGGGCTCGTGCCGCCGCGCTCGGGCTCCATCGAGGTTTTGGGGCGGGGCGCCGCGCGGGGCAACCGCGGCATCGGCTATCTGCCGCAGGTTCGCAGCGGCATCGATCTGCGCTGGAGCGGCTGGGACTTCGTCGCCAGCGCCGCCGCCGGCCACCGCTGGGGCTTGCCGCGGCTTGGCGCCGCCGAGCGTCGGGAAGTGGTTTGGGCGCTCGACCTCGTCGACGCCTCCGACCTGGCACGGCGACCCCTGGGGGAACTCTCGGGCGGGGAGCGGCAGCGCCTGCTTCTGTCGCAAGCCCTGCTGGGTCGGCCGAAGCTGCTGCTGCTTGACGAACCGCTGGTGAACCTCGACCCGACCCATCAGCGGGGTGTCGTCGAACTCGTGTCGCGCCTCAACAAGGAGCTCGGCTGCGCGGTGCTGTTCAGCGCCCACGAACTCAATCCGCTCCTGCCGGCCATGGATCGAGTGCTCTACGTGGGGCGGGGCCAAGCCGTGCTCGGCCGGGTCGAGGAGGTGATCACCGGTGCGGTCCTGTCGCGGCTTTACGGATCGGAGATCGAGGTTTTGCGGATCGGCAGGCGCATCTTCGTCATGGCGGGCGACAGCGAGGCCGAAGGCGAGGCGCACCGGCACGATCACGACGATGGTCCTGGCGGAGCCCAGGCCGGGCACGGCCACCATTCCGGGCATAGCCATGCTCAGCTATGATTTCATGCGCACCGCCTTCGCGGCGAGCGGAGTGGTGGCGATCCTGGCGGGCCTCGTCGGCTACTTCCTGGTGTTGCGCCAGCAGACCTTTGCCGGACACGCGCTGTCGCACGTCGGCTTCACGGGAGCGACCGGTGCGGTCCTGCTGGGCATCCCGCCCCTATGGGGACTGGTCGGCTTCACGCTCCTGGCCGGCGTCGCCATGGGGGCGCTGGGCGAGCGCTTGAGCGCCCGCGATGTGGCCATCGGGATGACACTCTCGCTGGCGCTCGGTCTCGGGCTCCTGTTCCTGCACTTCTACACGGCCTTTGCCACCCAGGCGACCGCGTTGCTGTTCGGCAATGTGCTGGGCGTGGACAGGTCCGCCTTGACGACCCTCGTTGGGCTGGCGCTGGCGAGCGTGGTGGCGCTGGGGCTGATCGCCAGACCGTTACTCTTCGCCAGCCTGCAGCCCGAATTGGCGGAGGCAAAGGGCGTGCCGGTGCGGTTCGTCGCCACGGCATTCCTGGCGATCGTCGCCGTGGCGGTGGCGGAAGCCGCGCAGATCGTCGGCGTGCTTCTCGTCTTCACGCTGATGGTCGGACCCGCCGCGACGGCGCGCAACCTGACCGCCCGTTTCGGCGTCGCCGTCGGCTACTCGGCGATGTTGGCGTTGGCGGAAGCCTGGGGCGGCGTCGCGCTGGCCTGGTGGACGGACTGGCCTGTGAGCTTCTGGATCACGGCCTTGTCCGCGGCCGCCTACGGGCTGAGTTTCCTGCCTGGCCTGCTCGCCGGGATACGGCAAAGGCGGCCGGCCGGACGGGTGGTCGAGACGCCATCACCCTCGACCCTCTGGTCCGGCTGATCAGAGCTTTCGGCAGCCTTCCGGCGCTCCAAGTTTGCCGACCTCTCAGGAAACCGGGATTACAGCCGTCTCCCGGTGTCGGGGTCGAAAACGACCGCCTTGTCGAGGTTGAAGGCGAAAGGCACGATTTGGCCGGCCTTGACCTCCGCATCCGACCGCATGCGCGCCGTGATCGGCTTTCCGCCCAGAAAGGTGACGACGAACGTGTCAGATCCGGCAGGCTCGACGACGTCGACCTGGCCGTCGACGAGCACGACGGCGCGTGAATTCCGGTCGGCGCCATCGGGATCCGTAATGGCTTCCGGTCGAATCCCTAGAATGAGGTCGCGCCCCTGGGGCAGTGGGCTCTCCGTGATGGTGGCGGGCGGCGCCAGCGTGACATCGCCCAGGCCGTCGCGGGCCAGTTTCAGCACGGTGCGGCCATTCTCTTCGGTGGCTTTGGCCTCGATCAGGTTCATCGCCGGCGAGCCCATGAAGTCGGCGACGAAGATGTTGCTCGGCTTGTTGTAGATCTCGGCCGGCGAGCCGACCTGCTGCAACTCGCCGTCCTTAAGCACGGCGATCTTCGTGGCCAGGGTCATGGCTTCGATCTGGTCGTGCGTGACGTAGACCACGGTGGTCCCGGTGGTCGCGTGCAGCCGCTTGATCTCCGTCCGCATGTCGACGCGCAGCTTGGCGTCGAGATTCGACAACGGCTCGTCGAACAGGAAGACGCGCGGATTGCGCACCAGGGCGCGTCCCATGGCGACGCGCTGGCGCTGCCCACCGGACAGTTGCGAAGGCTTGCGGTCCAGCAGGTGGCCGATCTGCAACGTTTTTGAGACGTCCGCGATGGCCTTGTCCCGCTCCGGCTTGGGCACGCCCCGCATTTCCATTCCAAAGGCGATGTTTCCGGCAACCGTCATGTTCGGGTAAAGCGCATAGCTCTGGAACACCATGGCGATGTCGCGCTTGGACGGGTGCAGGTTGTTGATCGGCTGCCCGTCGAGGCGGATTTCACCTTCGCTGATCGCTTCCAGCCCGGCGATCGTGTTGAGCAAGGTGGATTTGCCGCAGCCCGAGGGCCCGACCAGCACCAGGAAGCCGCCTTTGTCGAGATCGATGTCGATGCCTTTGAGGATTGCGACCGAGCCGAAGCGCTTCTTCAAACCTTTGATTTCGAGGAATGCCATCGATCTCAACCCTTCACGGCGCCGGCCATCAGGCCGCGCACGAAATAGCGACCCGCGACCACATAGACGAACAGCGTAGGGAGCGCCGCGATCACCGCGGCCGCCATGTCCACGTTGTATTCCTTCACGCCCGTCGAGGTGTTGACGAGATTGTTGAGCGCCACCGTCATGGGCGCGCGTTCGCCTGAGGCAAACGAGGAGCCGAACAGGAAGTCGTTCCAAATGTTGGTGAACTGATAGATCACCGTCACCACGATGATCGGGCCGGAACTTGGCAGCATGAGGCGCCAGAAGATCCGGAAAAATCCGGCGCCGTCCATCTGCGCCGCCCGGATCAGCTCGTTCGGAAAGGCTTCGTAGTAGTTGCGGAAGAACAACGTGGTGAAGCCCAGCCCGTAAACGACATGCACCAGAACCAGCCCGGCGATCGAGTTGGACAGGCCAAGCGTGCCGAGCACACGCGCTACGGGGATCAGGACGGACTGGAACGGGATGAAACAGGCGAACAGCATCAGTCCGAAGACCAGCCGGTGCCCCGGGAAGCTCCATTTGGTCAGCACGTAACCGTTGATCGACCCGAGCGCCGTGGAGATCGCCACGGCCGGCACGACCATCAGGATGGAATTGACGAAATAGCCCTTGATGCCGGCGCAGGTCAGGCCGACGCAAGCGGTGCCCCAGGCTTTCAGCCACGGCTCGATCGTCGGCGCGGCCGGCAGCGCCATCATGTTGCCGAGGCGGATCTCATCCAGCGACTTGAAGGAGGTCACCAGCATCACGAAGAGCGGCAGCAGGAAGAACAGCGCGAAAAACGCCAAGAGCCCGTAGATGACGATCCGCGAGGTCGTCGAACGGCCGACCGAGGCGGAGCCGACCGCCGCGCTCATCGGGCCTTCTCCCGCAGTTCGGAATAGAGGTAGGGCACCATGATGGCCGCGATCGTCATGAGCATCATGATGGCGCTGGCCGATCCGACCGCCATCTGGTTGCGCGTGAATGTGAAGGCGTACATGAAGGTCGAGGGGAGCTGGGTCGCGTCCCCGGGGCCGCCCCCGGTCAGCGCGATCACGAGATCGTAGGACTTGATCGTCATGTGAGCCAGAACGACCAGGGCCGACAGGAACACGGGCCGTAGCAGCGGGATGATGATGCGGCGGTAGATCTGCCAGGACGAGGCGCCGTCGATCTGCGCCGCCTTAATGATCTCGCCGTCGATGCCTCGAAGCCCGGCCAGGAACATGGCCATGACGAAGCCGGACGCTTGCCACACCCCGGCGATCACGACGGTGTAGATGGCCATCTGGGTGTTGATGAGCCAGTCGAAGTGGAAGCTCGTCCAGCCCCAGGCCTGCATGGTCTTTTCCAGTCCCAGGCCGGGGTTGAGGAACCACTTCCAAGCCGTGCCCGTGACGATGAAGGAGATCGCCATCGGGTAGAGAAAGATGGGGCGCAGTACGCCTTCGCCGCGAATCTTCTGATCCAGCAGGATTGCCAGGGAAAGACCGAGCACGAGGCAGAAGCCGATGTAGAGCACGCCGAAGATGGCGAGGTTGTCGATGGCGCGATACCAGCTCGGCTGCAGCCAGAGCTTGTGGTAGGCGTCGAAGCCGATCACGTTGTAGACCGGCATCATCTTGGACGGCGTGAACGAGAGATACAGCGTCCACAGAATGAAGCCGTAGACGAACAGCAGGATCACCGCGAACGAAGGCGCCAACACCAGGCGCGGCACCCAGTTTTGCAGAGTTGCGACGATGCGGTCGCTCGGCCGCTCTCGCGTGGTAAATGGCGCAACCTCGATCGCCGTCATCGCATCACCCGTCGCAGACCGGAGCTTCGGACCGAGAGAGCCAGCCTCCCCCACGTCGGGAGGAGGCTGGTTCGTTTACTTCGCCGCGTTGATGGCGTCGCTCAATTGTTGGACCGCGTCGCCAGCCGAGGCGATCTGGCCATTGAAGAACTTGTCGACCACCTCCTGATAGGCGGCCTGGAGAGCGGCGGGCTGGCCGTAGCCCTGCGCCATGGACCCGACCAGCGTGTTCTTCGACACCGCCTCCTTCAGGTCGGCCATGCCTTTCTTTCCGCACATGTCGAAGTTGGTATCGGCCACGTCGGTGCGCGCCGGCACGGATCCCTTCACGACATTGAAGGATGACTGGAACGAAGGATTTTCCGTCGCCGACGCCAGCGCATATTGGGCAACCTGACGATCCTGTCCCACCTTGAACATGGCGAACATGTCCGAGTTGAACACCACATTGCCCTGAGTCCCCGGGAAGCGGGCGCAAACGAAGTCGGTGCCGGGCTTCTTGTTGGCGCTGTTGAACTCGCCTTTGGCCCAATCGCCCATCACTTGCATGAGAGCATCGCCCTTGATCACCATCGCGGTTGCGAGATTCCAATCGCGGTTGGAGAAGTTGGGATCGACGTAGGTCTTGAGCTTGGCCAGGCGCTCGAAGGCCATCTTCATGGTCGGCGACTTCAGTGCGCCGGGATCGAGATCGATGAAGGCCTTTTTGTAGAAGTCGAAGCCGCCGGTCGTGAGCACGACCGAGTCGAACATCGTCGCTTCCTGCCAGGCTTGGCCGCCTTGTGCCAGCGGCACGACACCCGCCGCCTTGGCCTTGTCGAGCGCCGCCACGAGCTCATCCCAGGTCGTCGGAGCCTGCATGCCGATCTTGTCCAGTACCGACTTGTTGATCCATATCCAGTTGACCGAGTGGATATTGACCGGAGCCGCGACCCAATGGCCGTTGTATTTGGCGAAGCGCTGCAGCGCTGCCGGGATCACCCGGTCCCAACCCTCCTTATCGGCGACGGAATCGAGATTGGCGAGTTGCCCTTGTTCAGCCCAATCCTGAATCGCAAAGCCGAGCATCTGCACGGACGTCGGCACGTTGCCCGACGTGACCATGGCGCGCAGGGCTGTCATCGCCTGGTTGCCGCCGCCGCCGGCGATCGGCACGTCCTTCCAAGTATAGCCTTCCTTCGCGAGATCCTGCTTGAGCACGTTGAGGGCGGCCGCTTCGCCCCCTGACGTCCACCAATGGACCATCTGGACTTCCTTCGTATCCGCCGCCCCAGCCGAAGCCGAGAAGGCCATGCATGCGGCAAGCGCGACGCCCGCCAAAAGTTTGAAGCGCGTGATCACTCGTTTACCTCCCTCGAACCAGGCCGGACGCTTCCAGCCACGTTGAATTGTACACAGGGACCGAGAGCCTTGCGGGCCACCGAACGAAAGCTTGGCTTTTCCCATGATGGCGCCGGCAGCCCGTTGGACGCCCGCGTTGTCGGCTTGGCCGGACTATTGTTCCTGTTCGTTGCAGCTGTTCTGTTGGTTGCAGCCGTTCCCTTCGCCATCAATGCACGGCGGGCACGAGTTTGTACATGCCCAAAGAGGTC
>JBBPYT010000308.1:0-3245 GCA_038199665.1 Hyphomicrobiales bacterium | reverse complement strand
GGCTCGGGCAGGATCGGAGGCTTCGTGGCCGCATGGGTTCAAGGGATTTCGAAAACCGAATATTCGGTATTGATGCCACGCAGAGCCGTCCGGTATTGGGTCGGCCTCAAACCTTTTGCCTGAAACAGCCGCACAGCCGTGGGATCCTCGGCAACGCAGCCCGTGGCGATGATCGACCGGGTGAGGGCCAAGTTCTGGACGCGTGATGCGATATTCACCGTCTGGCCGAAATAGTCCTGCCGATCGTTGAGCGTGACCGCCAGGCAGGGGCCCTCGTGGATGCCGATCTTCAGCAGCAGATCTTCGCCTCCATGGGCCTCGTTAAGCTTGCTCATGGCGTCACGCATCCTCAGCGCAGCCGCCACGGCACGGTCGGGCGTCAGAAACGTCGCCATCACGGCATCGCCGATGGTCTTCACGACAGCGCCGGCTTCGGCCGCCACGATCTCGGCCAGAAGGCGGAAATGCGCCTGGACGAGGTCGTAGGCGACGAGATCGCCGACGCGCTCGTAGAGTTCGGTCGAGCCTTTCAGGTCCGTGAACAGGAAGGTGAGGCTCGTGATCTTGAGCCGCTGGTTCACGTCGAGCGTGTCGGTCCGATAGATGTCGCGGAACGTCTGGTTGGTGAGCAGGTGCTTGGCGGTGAGGAACGGCCGCCGCCGCCCCAGCAGCTTGTGCAATTCCTCTCCGGCGATCCACAACGACGGAAGCACTCGCCGTCTGGTGAGGTTTTCGAGCGAGAGACGGAGCGGACCGGGCCGCAGTTCCAGGGTCTGGTTCATCGCATGGGCTTCGTTGAGCACCAAAGTGAGGCTCTGCCGCTCCCGCGTGGGTTCGCCCTTGACGTCCAGGAACTGGGTCGAATGCGTGACCGGATCGAAGACGATCACGAATTCCGCGGGGAGCTGGAGGGAAAGAAGGGCTCTTTCGCCCGGCGGAAGTTCGATCGAATCGAGAACGATCCTTTCGACCGTGTCACTGAAATCGTCCGGTAAGTCGACGCCGGAGCTCCAGAAGATCTGCCGCGCATACTCCCACATCGGCAATGTATCGGGATCGTGGCCTGCGATCTTCCTGATCCTGGGACTGACCGTGAAGGTGACTTCCACCATTTCGTCGAGCGTTGGTTCATATCCGGCGGCGCATAACGCGCAACTATATTGCTCGTGATTGACAGATTTCAGCGTCGTCCCCGTGTCGAGCACGCCGCCGCACCCCGGACACAGGACGTTCCAGGACATTTCGAAAAGGCCGAGCCGCGACGCATGCAGGAAGGCCGCCGTGACCTCCTCCTCGCCCAGCCGGGTCTTTGTCGCAAAGGCGAGGGGATTGATGCGATTGAGGTCGCGATCCGGGGCGTCGCGGACCAGCGCTTCGATGGCGGCTACGGCTTTGGGATCGGCCGATTGGCTGAGGATCGTGAACAGGGCTCGGGCTTCGCTCATGCTGCAACCTCCCCCAGAGGCGCCCCGGACGGTTGACCGCCGAGCCTTGGACAGTCTGTCCGGCCACGGCCGGAAAAGCGCCGGCACACCCATATCACACTCCGAGACCCAAGGACGAACGTCAAAGGGCTGAGCCGAAAGAGGGTTCGGTCGTGGGACGTGTTCGGACCAGGAAGGTTTCGAGCTCTCGCGCGCGGTGAGCAGCCGTATGCTTGGCCATCACCCGGGCGCGGGCATTGGCGCCTATCCGGCGACGCCTTTCGTCCGTCTGGTCGCGCAAGACGGACAGCACCTTTTCGGCGCCATCGACGACGAGAATGTCGCGCTCGGGCTCGAAAAACGCGTCGAGCCCCTCCCACAGATCGGACAGGATCGGCGTGCCGGTTGCGGCGGCCTCGAATAATCGCACGCTCGGGCTCCAGCCCGCCCGCACCATGTCGGCGCGGGTAACGTTCAGCGTGAAGCGGCTCACCCCGTAGAACTCGGCGTGGTCCGCAGGCCCGACATGCTCGAAACGCTCCACATTGACGGGCCACTCGATCGTATCGGGATATTGCGGCCCGGCGACGGCGAAGCGCAGGTCCGGTGCGCGTCGGGCGGGTTCGATCAGCAGTTGCTCCAGCGCGGGCTGCCGGTCGGGGCTGAAGGTGCCGAGATAGCTCAAGTCCCAGCGCGGGCCGTACTGGCGCGGCTTGTAGCTGTCCGGGTCGACGCAGCAATAGAGCGCGCGGGGCCTGGGTGAGCCGAATTCCCGGGCCAGGCGTTCCAGGATCGGCCCGCCGGTGAAGCTGAGATAGAGATCGAAAAGAGGCACTAGGTCACGAGGCAGATAGTCGCAAGCATCGCGCTCGAGCGCCGCAACTGTAACCGGCGTGTCGATGTCGTAGAAAACCTTGATGCCGCGCGCCTGCGCCAGAACGTAGGCGGCGACGGCCCGGCCCTCGGGCACGTAGGAGCCGACCACCACCGCATCGGCACGCGCTATCGCGTCGCGATGGGCTTCGAGCTCCGTAAGATTGCGGTAGAACTCCAGCCGGCAAAACTCCGGGTCCACGAGGTCGCGCGCCTTTGCGTACCAGGGTACGTCCCGTTCCAGGAACAGGATATGATGGCCGCGGGCCGCAGATGCCTTGAGCAGGGACCGATAGGTCGTGGCGTGCCCGTTACCCCACGAAGAAGACAGGCTCAGGCCCAGCACCACGATCGAGAGCGGCTGCGTCACGCCACCGCCCTTTCGGACTTGGCTTCGGCCTGCAAAATCCGATCGACCTCGGTGCCGCGCCGCTCGTACGTGTGTTGGTCGAGAATGCGGGCCCGTGCGGCCGCGCCGATGGCCTTGGCGCGCTCGGGCGTGAGCGCCGCCAGATGGGCCGCGACTTCGGCGCCGTCGCGGGCCACCAGGACCTCCTCGTTCTCCTTGAGAAACAAGTCGAGGCCGACCCAGGCATCGGTGATCAGACAAGCGCCCGCTCCGGCCGCTTCGAAGACGCGGGTCGCGGGCGAGTAGCCGATCGCTGCCATCGAGTCCCGCGCGATGTTCAACACCGCCAGCGGCGAGGTGTTGAAGCTGTTGTGTTCGCGCGTGTAGACGTGACCGATGTGGCGGACGTTCGGCGGCATGGTCTTCGAGTCCCAGCCGTTTCCGCCGATGAGAAAGCGCCGGTGCGGCAGACGCGCCGCAGCGTCGAGGAAAAATCGTTCGACGCGGGCCTCGCGGTCGGGCAGGCGGTTGCCCAGGAAGGACAGGTCGGCTTCGAACCGCAGATCGGCCGGCACCGGATGATGGGTCGTCGGGTCGAG
>JBBPYT010000307.1:0-5965 GCA_038199665.1 Hyphomicrobiales bacterium | reverse complement strand
GGGATGCCGCCCGGGTGCTCGGGAGCCGGCCGCCCCGAAAAGCGGGTAACCGCAAGATCGAAGCTCCCCCAGAAGAAATGGGGAGGACTGCTCTTGCCGACGAAGCCGGTTCGAAACTCGCGGAACACGCGGTCGACGCGCATCAACGCCTGCCAGAATCGCTTCGCGGTGTCGGGGTCGTAGGCGCGTTCGATGGTGTCTTCAGCGAAACGCGTCACGGTCGGCAGTTCATTGGGCCTGTCGTGAAACTCCGTGGCAACGCCGCATCCGGCCAGCAGCTCCTTGAAGTCCCGATGGAACGCCGCAACCGACTTGATCTGCAGCGGCAGCGTGCCTCCTTGTCCGGTGCTGGTGCGAAGAACCAGATGGTGCTCGAGGAAATCGAACTCCAGGTCGAAATCCGCCGTCGTGTGGGGAACAGGCCCGGTCATAAGCCCTCGGACCGAGGGATAAAGGGTGACGTGCCAGGAATGATTGAGCCAAGGCGTCCTGGCGGTGCGCACCTTTCCCACCATTTGGGTCAGAAGATGCAGGGTGTCGAAGGTGGCGTGATCCCGGGCATAATCGAGATCGGGCCATTGGGGGAGGGTGGGGCTCATCGCAGGCTGTCCATGTCGCGATCAACGAGGGTCCGAGGCACCCGGCAGGAGGCCGGCCGCCAAGACATCAAGGATACCGCACCGGCCCCGGACTTTTTTCCGCCTCCGGCAGCGGGATGATTTCGCTTTCGCCCGGCACGTGCTGGAAGCGGCCCATCTTCCAATCCTCCTTGGCCTGCTCGATGCGGTCCTGGCGCGACGACACGAAGTTCCACCAGATATAGCGCGGGCCTTCCATGGCGGTCCCGCCCAGGATCATCAAGCGCGACCGCTGCTTGGCCCGGATCGTGATGCGATCCCCGGGTGCGAAGATCAGCAGCTGCGGTGCCGCGAAAGCATTGCCGGCGACCTCGACCTCGCCTTCGGCCACATAGATCGCGCGCTCCTCATGGTCCGGATCGAGCGGGGCCTGGGCGCCTTCGGCCAGCAGGACTTCCGCGTAAACCCAGTCCGATAGGGTGCCGACTGGAGACGTTTTGCCAAAGGCCGAACCCGCAATGATCTTTGCCCGGAACCCGCCATCCTGGACGACCGGCAGGACCGCGGCTTCGAAATGCTGGAACGACGGAGCGTTCTCCTCATGCCGCTCGGGGAGAGCGATCCAGCTTTGGATGCCGAACATGGCCTCGCGACCATTTCGCGCGCCATGCGGGCTCCGCTCGGAATGGGCGATCCCGCGCCCGGCCGTCATCAGGTTCATGGCGCCCGGCACGATCTCGAGAGCGTTGCCTTCGCTGTCGCGGTGCATGATGCGGCCCTCGAACAGGTAGGTGACAGTCGCGAGCCCGATATGCGGGTGGGGACGGACGTCCATACCCTGTCCGGCCATAAACTGCGCCGGACCCATCTGGTCGAAGAAGATGAAAGGCCCGACCATCTGCCGCTGCGCATGGGGCAGGGCGCGCCGAACCTGAAACCCGCCGAGGTCTCGGGCGCGTGGCACGATGATCATTTCCAATCCATCGCAGGACGGCTTGTCGCCGAGGATCGGATCGTCCGCATGCAACCAGCTCATTCACAATCTCCAGGTTGGAGAAGTCCGACTTCGTGGTGTCACGTCGCGACGGCCTATCTCTCGAACCAAGCCCTGGCGACCTCCACATCCGTCGTTGTCAAACCATGGCCGCCCGGCAGCGTTTGATGATGCACCCTTGCGCCGCGCTCGGCGAGGGTCGCGGCCAGGCGGCCCGCGTTGTCGGCCGGGATGATGGGATCCATGGCGCCCGACAGCAGCAGCACGGGCTTTCCCGTTAGATCCGCAGCTGGGGGCTGCCGGAGCGGTTCCATGGCCCGGAACAGGATCGCGCCGGCCAGAGCTTCGGGTTTGAGCAGCAACAGGGCGGCGGCGATGTTCGCCCCGTTGGAAAAGCCGACCGCGACGGGCGCGGCGAGTCCGTAAGCGCTTCGGGCTTCACGGACGAAATTTGCAAGCTCATCGGCCCGCCGCCGAACGTCGGCTTCGTCGAACACGCCTTCCGCAAGGCGCCTGAAAAAACGCGGCATGCCGTTCTCCAGCACCTTTCCGCGCGGCGACAGGAGCGCCGATCCCGGCGAGATCATGGGGCCGAGCGAGATCAGGTCGTTCTCATCGGCGCCCGTGCCGTGCAGAAGCAGCAAAGGGGGCGCACCTGCCTTCGTCGCGGGCTCGAAACGATGAATGAAGGACAGCGGGACAGCAGACATGGGCACACTCTAGGAACGGGCCAGCGGGGGAGCGCCGTCGTCGGGCTTGCGAGGACGCTCTGATGCGTTCGATGCCCTACGCGACCTCCGGCAGGACAGCTTCGATGGCCCGGCGCTGCGCCTCGAGAAAGCTCGGCAGCTTCAAGGACTGACCGAGCGTCCCCACCGGTTCGTCCACCGCGAACCCCGGAACGTCGGTTGCAATTTCGAACAATACGCCGCCGGGCTCCCTGAAGTAGACCGAGCGGAAGTAGTTGCGATCGAGCTGTTCGGTCGGGTCGAGACCATGGTCTTCGGCGACTTTGCGGACCATATCGGCCTGGGCCGCGTCGTCGGCGGCCCGGAAAGCGACGTGGTGGACTGTACCGCCGCCTTCGAGGGCAGGGAGGAAGTCACCTACGCCGTGGAGATCGACGATGCCACCGATGGCGTTGCCGTCAACGGCGAAGCGGAGGCGCGAACCTTCGTGTCCGATCTGCTGGAAGCCGAACACGTCTGTCAGGATGGCGCCGGTCCGGGCGACATCCCGCAGCAGCAAGGTGACGCCGTGAAAACCACGGATCGCATGCTCGGACGGGATATCCGAGCCCTGCCATGCCGCGGTTCCGCGCGCATCGTTCACCGCCACGAGCGCGAGCGGCATGCCGTCCGGATCCCGGAACGTCAGCACAGTCTCTCCGTACCTTTTGCTGATGGCGTCATGGGTCACGCTCCGTTCGATGAAGCGCTGAGTCCAATATCCGATAGAAGCCTGCGGCACACGGAAGGAGGTTTCCTCAGTCGCGCCGACGCCGGCCCGTCCCGGGCGAACGCCGTCCCAAGGAAAGAACGTCAAGATCGAGCCCGGACTGCCAACCTCATCGCCGTAGTAGAGATGGTAGGTTCCGGGATCGTCGAAGTTGACGGTCTTCTTGACCAGCCTGAGGCCCAGGACACGTGTGTAGAAATCCACGTTGCGGGCGGCCTTCCCGGCGATTGCCGTGACGTGATGAATGCCGTTGCGGGTCATGGTCGTTTGCCTTGGAATTGGGATTTCCAGCTTCTCGGCGACCTCTTCCGGGGGACGGTGGAGGAGAGTGGGAGAAATGACGGGCGGCCTGGTTCGGGTAACGCCATCCCGCGATCGTGTTCAACGACGTTCGTCGTCAGATCGTGCCGCTTGGATCTCGCTAACAAAGCCGCGCCAGACCTTACGGGACCGGCGAGTAGACGTGGATGGTGCCGTCGCCGCCGCCGACTGCCGCGACCGGAACATAGACATGGCCGTTCGCTTCCCTCGAAGTCACGGAATGCGGAGATCCGCCCTGGATGGCGATCTCCTGCACCAGGGTGTTGGTCCCGGCATCAATGACGCCGAGCACCGGTCCGCTCGGATTGGCCCTGGACGCGGTGTAGTACTGGTTGTTCCTGGCGTTGTAGTTCACCATGTCGGCGCCCCCAAGCCCCGGCACGGTCGCGATCACGGCGCCGGTGTCCGAGTTCATGATGGTCGTGACCGCGGGCATCTGCTTTCCATCGGCATTGCACCCCAAGACGAAGTTGTGCTTCGGGCCGAACGCCAAGCCATTCGGATGGCAATTATCCACCGGAAGCATCTTGACCAGCCTGGCATTGCGCGGATCGATGACCGCAACCGCTCCGTGCTTCGGTTCCTTGTCGAGTTCCGGGATCGACACGTAGAAAAGCCCGTCATCGGGATTGTAGGCCGGCTGCTCGGCGCCGTCCGTCGCGTCCTGGAACACCACCTTGCCCACGATCTTGTGGTCGGGCCCGGTCGAGATCAGCGTGGCGAACGGCGGATCCTCGGCATTGTTGACGCCGATGAACACGTGGTCTTTTGGATCCACCGCCATTTCGTCGACGCGCATCTTGCCGCCGGTCGCGATCGTGGCGAGCGTCTTCTGCGTTGCCAGATCGATGATTTTGATGGTGCTGTCGCCGTCGCCCGCCCAAAGTGCCGTTTCGATGGCGACGACGCCATCCGGTCCCGACGTGTCATTGTCGACTTTGCCGTCCTTGACGATCGCTCCGACGAACATACCCACGCGGCCAGTATAGCGGTCGGTCTTGGTGTCGAAGATATCGATGGCGGCGTTGCTGCGGTCGGCCAGGTAATACTGGCCGGTTTTCTGATCGACGAAGCCGATATCGAAATTTGTCAAGGTCTGACCCGGGATCGCGATGGTTCCGGTCTGCTTGAGCTCGGCCCCCCAAGCGGTCCCGGTCAGCAGGATTGCGGCGAGGGATGCGGCCCTGCGGCCCTTGTGTGCGGGCATGACGTGCTCTCGAGTTCGTTCGTTGGGGCGCAGACTTCTCTCGCCGTCACGCCGTGCATCTTATGGCGCAAGCGGGCACGACACAATTGAGCTTACCGCAAGGACGGCCTGGCCAAGCAAGCCGCGGACAAGACATCCGCTCAAGACCTGTTCGGCATTCTTGCAAGTCCGGCAGTGCAGGTCGCGTTCCGGGCGAACGGGTTTCGATTCGCCATAATGATCCGGAGCACCGGCCTCCGAAAGATCGTCCGCCGAGGCGACCTACGCCGATCGTTCAGGAACGCTGAACCTCCCGATCGGCGTCGATTGCCGGTTATGTCTCTCCTTCAAACCTCAGTCGTGTCGGGGCCCGCATGGGATTCGCAATCTTGAGCCCGGCAAAGCCCCTTTCGTTGTCGGTGACCACGATGCAATCGTTTGCTTCGGCAACCGCCGCAATGACCATGTCCCACGCACTTCGGGGCCGCCTGGTCGCTGTGCTTTCGGACATCAGCCGTGCCCAGATGAGGCCAGCGTTCTCGTCGAAGGGGAGAACGCGACCGGCGAACAGTGCTTGCGGCCCCTCGGGGCCGGAAAACCAGCTCTCCAGTTGGGTCCGCTTTTCTCCAGCAGGTTTCTCCAGCAGCCCGCGCCGAATCTCGGCAACGGTGAGGCATGAGACGAACAAGTCTTCGTCGTTTTGATCGGCCATCCATGCAACGAGCGACTCGGAGGGAGCCGGCTTGGTTGCGCTGCCGATGATGTTTGTGTCGAGCAGATAGCGAGTCACAGGTCAACCCTGCGACCGGCTTCCTTGGAACGCTGGAGATCGAGATCGGCACCCACGAGCGGCGAGCGGCGCAAGGCTTCCAAGATGCCGCCTTTCCTGGGGGGCTCTCCGGAGACAGTTCGGCTGACTGCGGTCCGAATACGTTCCGCCTCTGGGTCACCATCCGCCAGACGCTTTGCCAGCGAGCGGATCAGCTGGCGGTCCGTATTGAGCCCGAGAACCTCAAAGCGGGCCATGCCGCGCGCATTGAGGCGGTGCCGATAGTTCTGAAGCGCGCGCTTCTGCGAGGGGTTGCCCATGCTCGACCTCCAAGCTATAACCAGAAATGTAACCAGACATTTGGTGCAGGGCAAGCTGCGTGGCGAGTATCGAGGCCTGCACCGGCCAGTCGTGTGCGCGGGAAAAGCTGCAGACTCTTGCGACGTCTGCGCCCGGGTAGACGTCCATCGAAGGGCCTTCGTCTGGACGAAACTCCCGATAAAGTAGTCGCAGGCCAACTTTCGGTGCGGCCGCACAAACCGACTCCACTTAACCCAAGGATCCGCGTCATGTCCTCCTCGATGTCTCAGGCGTCCCTTCCCGTCTTCGAGATCGGGCTCAACGCCCTCTCCGCCGTTCTCGACAAGGCTGAAGCCTTT
>JBBPYT010000306.1:0-5806 GCA_038199665.1 Hyphomicrobiales bacterium | reverse complement strand
CCAAGCGATCCAACATAAAGAGAAGGTCGCGCGCAGCACAACGGACAGCGGTTTGCCGGCATGCCGGATGAGGAAGCGCCCGAGCCGCTCGCCCGGAGAACGCTCGCCCAGAACCGCCGCCTCAACCTTCGCGATCGCTTCGACGTTCCGTTGCTGAAGGCTCGGGATCGGTGGTTCGGGTGCCTTCATCTTATGCTGAATACCGGGTGGCCAAGCTATGTTCGGCCCTGCGGACCACGGGGGCATAACGCCGGACAAACGGGGAGGTTGCCGGCGGGATTTTCGCAACCGTCGATCTTCCGTAGTCGCCCAGCCGCCGCGAGCCCTGCTCCTGACGCGTTCAGCTTGCCTTCTTGTGCTTTGCCACGGTCGTCGGCTTCTGGGTCGCGTTCCGCACGGTTGCCGACGGCTTGCGGTTCGGCTTGGCCGTACTGGCGAACGGCTTTGCCTCTGAACGCGGCTTCGCCCCATCCCGCGTCGGCGCCGAAACGCTCCGTCTCAGGGCTTCCATAAGGTCGACTACGTTCGAAGGTGCCGCATCGGGCTTCGCGGTACGCGGCTTCATGCCCTTGCGCTTAGCCTCGATCAGGTCCTTCAGAGCATCTTCGTACCGGTCCCTGAAGGTCCCCGGATCGAAGCTCTTCTTCTTCGTGTCGATGATGTGTTCGGCGAGCTCGAGCATTTCCTCCGGCACCTTCTTGTCCGGGATTGCATCGAAGAATTCATCCTCGTCCTTGATTTCATAAGGATAGCGCAGCGTCGTCGCGATGATACCCTTGCGGTGCGGCTCGAGCATGACGACTCGCTCTCTCCGATACAGGACCACCCGTGCAAGCCCGGCCATTTGGCGCTTGTCCATCGCGTCGCGAATCACGGCGAAAGCTTCCTCCCCGATCTTGTCGTTTGGGACAAGGAAGTAGGGCGAATCGAGATAGACGTCGTTCACCTCGCTACGGGGGACGAAGCCGTCGATATCGATGGTGTGGGTACTCTCCAGCGCCTGGTCGTAGAGTTCCTCCTCTTCGAAGGTCACTTACTCGCCTTTGGAGACTTCGTAGCCGCGCGCTTGTTCGTCGGAACCCACCACGTCACCCGTTTCGCCGTCGACCATCTGACGCCTCAGGCGATTGCCGGTTTCCTTGTTCAGCAGGTGGAAAGCTACTTTTTCCCGTTCGGTCGTCGCGGTGTACAGCGCCACCGGACAAGAAACGAGCGACAGCTTGAGGTGGCCTTTCCAGTTCGGACGCGACGCCATTGCGGAACTCCACTCCCCACGCAAAGCCGCAACTCAACGCTGCAAAATGTGAGTCGTTCCGAGGGGTTAGCGGCAGGGCCCCCCAGAGTCCGTCGACATCATTGGATTCAAAAAAGAATCTTTTTTCAGGGGCTTAACGGGACGGCCAGCCACAAGCACGCTACAAGCGCCGGGAAGTGTCAGCTGGTAAGCCAGAGTTCGAACCCGACCGAAGCAGGCTCGAACAGACTGCTGCCTCGGACGGGAACCCGGTGCTGCACTGGCGGCTCGCGCACCCCGACTGCTTTCGCCGTGCGCGCCCAAGATGGAACCTTCAGCTTCCGACAGCGTCGCTTACGCACTTTTTGGTGAAGCTCGTCTTGGCGGCGCCCGCCAGCTTCTTCGCGGCTGCCGCAGCATCGCACGATGACGCAGCATCCTTCTGACATCTGGTCATGAAGCTCGTCTTGGCCGCACCCGCGAGCTTCTTGTCCCCGGCCTGACTTGTGCACGTTGCATCCGCATAGGCGCTGGTGGCGCTGGCGGCCAACAGTGCAAGGACCATCATGAGTTTCATCCATCTCTCCTCGGCTCGACGGCTGGCCCGAGCGCGGCCCGGATCACTATCCGTTGCGATAGGGGCTTGAAGGAAGCAGGCGCCTTGGCCTGCCGGCCTGTCGCAGCCGTGAAGCTCGCACTACCCCGACGCTCCCGTCAACCTCGGCGATCCGAGAAGGCGAGGCCACGGAAACACCGCGATCACCGGCGGCCGCATCTGCTCTGCAGGGGGCGGCATCGGCTAGAGGTCGTCGCAGGCCCCGTCGACCAGTCCGAGGGTTTCCAGCGAAATCGCAGCGCAAGGATCGCGCCGCGAAGCAGGGTCCGCATGAGCAACGCTGGAGAACTGGAGCCCATTGTTGGACGAGCCCTGGCTTCCGACGTGAGCCACCGAAAGCACGCTTGCGGCGGCACCGAGCAACGGAACCGCAACAACGATGATCGTCACTAGCCGAGACAGCATGGCAGCCTCCGTTGCATTCACAAGATCAAGGAAAGCTACGCGCGTGGCGCGTGAGAGTTTCAACCGACCCATGAAGAAGAAAGGCGCCCGCTGCGTTTCCCTTTACCTTGGCGGGTCCCGCTCGAAGCGGTCGACAATCGCGAGAAACTCAGCAAGGGTCACGATGCGGAATGTCGGCGGAAGCGATGCGTGAAGGTCATCGCGCTTGCGCAGCATCCTGCCGTCATGGGTTATGAAATATGCGCATCCTGTTTCGGCCGTCTCGGAAAGGTGACCGGCATCCGCGTCATGCTTTCCGGCGCGAGCGTCGCCTCGCAATATGGCGCGGACACGGATGCGGCTGATGTGCTGAGACGCATTCAGCCCCGCTTGATGAGCGAAGGTGTGCGGTAGGGCGACATCACGAACTTCGCGCGGGGTATGCGGGTGCTCGATTTCGCGGCGCACACTTCCCGCTACGGTCACTTTCAGCTTCCCGGCCTCGGCGAGAGATAAAAACCGATCTACAAGCCTGTCCCGATCGCTGCCGTTCCTATCCAGGAAGTTGGCATCGTGTCCTATGGTGCAGGTGCGAGGATCGATCATGCGCGAACTGCTCCGCGGCCCCTTGCCAGACGGTCAGTGCTCAGTTGCGACCCTTTTGACGCCGGACATCCTTCCCAGAGCGGCTCGCAACCAGGTGCGCAGGTCAGAGGGTGTAACGCGATCTGCCGTCGGGGCAGGTCCGATGTCCGGGTCCGTAACGATCCCGTTCGGACCGTTTCGGACAGTACCGAGAAGCTCGCCGTCGGCCGAGACACATCTCAGACCCTCTGGACATCGCACTACCCTGGCTTCGCCCCGAGTTTCACTGTCGATCTCGGAGCGATCCGCGACCCGATGCAGAAACCAGGTTGCCCCAAGCTGAACGCCGTGCTCGCCGCCGTCGGTGAATTCAACGCCCGCCCCCTCGAAAGCACGACGGATTGTCGCGCCGGCTTCGAGATCTTCGCCGAGCGGACCTTCGCGCAATTCCAACCCCGTTATCGTGTTTTCCGAGATGCCGGATGCGGTGGAGAGTTCCGCCTCCGACCAGGCCAGCAAGGCCCGCGCCGCGCGAATTTGCACGCCTGTAATCGTCATCATCATCAAGCCTTCCCGGTTGCGAAGGCGGCCGACGGCAGGAACAGCCGCTGTTGCAAGACGGACGCCCGAGCGGCCGCCTGAGCTTAAGCTGGGAACACCTCTGGTTCGGCGCAATATTCCCTCGCCGACGTTTCCCATCGATTTGCGCGGCTCGGCCAACGGCGGGAAGCTGCCGAGGGCGTTCGAGACCGTCCACTCATCCGGGGATAATCATCGGCGCATCACATACGCCAGCGCAGTGCGGCAGTATGGACCGGTGCATCCCAGAGGTCGATCAGGTGCTCGTCGAGGAGCGAGATCGTTATCGAGCATCCAGCCATATCAAGCGAGGTCACGTAGCTGCCGACGAGGCTCCGCGCGATCGTCAGGCCGCGCGCTTCCGCGGCAGCCCGAGCATTCTCGTACATGAGGTAAAGTTCCATGGCGGGGGTTGCGCCGAAGCCGTTCACGAAGAGCAGGGCGGGATGACGCGGCCTCGGCGCAAGGTCGTCCACCACGGCGGTGAGCATTTCGTCGGCGATGGCTTTCGCCGGCGCAAGGGCGACACGGCGGCGGCCGGGCTCTCCGTGGATGCCGACGCCAATCTCCATCTCGTCCTCGCCGATGGAGAACGTCGGCCGGCCGGCGGCCGGCACCGTGCAGGAGGTGAGCGCAACGCCCATCGAGCGGGTGCAGGCGTTGGCAGCTTCGCCGATCGCCTTGAGTTGCGCGAGATTCGAGCCACGCTCGGCTGCCGCGCCGAGAATTTTCTCGACGATCAGCGTACCGGCCACACCGCGACGTCCCGTGGTGTAGAGAGAATTTTCGACCGCGACGTCGTCATTGGTGATCACGATCTCGGCGGTGCGGCCCGACATCTCGCGTCCCATGTCGAAATTCATGATGTCGCCTTCATAGTTCTTGATGACGAAGAGGCAACCGGCTCCGGTGTCGACCGCCTCGGCGGCGGCCATGATCTGGTCGGGCGTCGGCGCGGTGAACACCTGGCCCGGGCAAGCGGCATCGAGCATGCCATACCCGACGAAGCCCGTATGGAGCGGCTCGTGGCCGGACCCGCCACCCGAAATGAGCCCGACCTTGCCGCGTTTGAGCGCACGACGGCGCACGAATTTGCGCTCCTCGCCGAGGATCACGATGTCGGCATGAGCGGCCGCAAAGCCGTCGAGGCTTTCCGTCAACAGGGTGTCGACCGCATTGACGAGCTTTTTCATCAAACTTTCTCCGACGGAGGGCGGCCCAAGGGAACCGATCGAGCGAATTTCCCGAGATTGGTCGCGAAGTCCTGGACCATTTGCTGGAATTCATGATTGCGTTGTTCGTCGCCGAGATCGGGTACCACGAGGTGGATCGTGCGGTGCCGCGACCCAGCCGCCAGGGCGACGAGACGGCGCGGATGGGCAAGCGCGTAGGCGCTGATGAACCGCTGCCGCTCGCCGGGAGAAAAATGACATACCTCGAAGATCGTCGAGAGATGTTGCGCGGGAATCGGCGCCGCATAGGCCGGATTGGTGATCTGCGTGATGAAACTGCGGGCCTTGTGCAGGGCCTGCGCGAGTCGCTGACGCGTACCGGAGGGACGGCGCTCCACAACCTCCTGCAGAATGGCCTTATAGGCGGCGATCGCCGGCAAAGGACCGGGTTCGCGCTCAGCCTGCGAGTCCCGTGTCACGGTGGAGCCTCGCAGGAATGCGCCGCAATGGCGCGTTTCGCGGCCCCGACATCCGAAGGTGCCATCGACAAGGCGCGCAATCCGGCGTCGAGCAGGTATGGAACGAGCTTTGGATCGCCGCCGGCCTCGCCGCAGAGCGACACCTTGCGGCTCGTGCGCCGTCCATGGGCCGCGACATTGCCGATCAGCCGCAAAACCGCCGGATCGGCGGCGCTCGCGAGATCGGCCAGAGCCGCGACGTCGCGGCCCATCGCGAGCGTATATTGGACGAGGTCGTTGGAACCGATGGAGTAGAAATCTGCCTCATAGAGCTCGGGAGCGACCGCCACGGCCGGGACCTCGACCATGATCCCGAGGGGCGGCCGCGCATGCGCCATACCCCGTTGGGCGAGTTCGGCGCAGGCGTCGTCGAGCAGGCGGTGCGTCGCCTCGATCTCGGACGGAACGGCGACCATCGGAATCATGATCTCGACAGGGCCTTCGGCCGCGGCGCGGGCGAGCGCGCGCAATTGCGTCTTGAAGAGCGCGGGGTGTCGCAAACTCAAGCGGATGCCGCGAACGCCTAGGAAAGGGTTCTTCTCACCCTCGAGCGTGATGCCCGGAATCGGCTTGTCCGCGCCGGCGTCGAGCGTGCGGATCGTCACCGACCGGCCCGCCGCCCAGCGCAGGATACGCCGATACACCGTGAGCTGGGCCTCTTCTTCGGGCGGCGCGGCGCCTTCGAACAGCAGCTCGGTACGCACGAGCCCGATTCCGT
>JBBPYT010000305.1:0-8318 GCA_038199665.1 Hyphomicrobiales bacterium | reverse complement strand
TTTCGATTGTCGGCCGCCGTTGACTCTCGGCACGGCGGCGGTCGCTGGCGAGGGTCCCCGGACTTCCCTTGGCGATGCGGCTTTCGAGCACAAGCGGCATGGCTCCCTCCCCAGGTGCCCTATTCGGCCGCAAGCGCTACGTGGCGCGCGCTCGATGCGGCGAGCGCCTGGTCGAGATCCTCGATGAGGTCGTCGATATGTTCGATTCCGATGCTGAGCCGGATCATTTCGGGCTTCACGCCGGCCTTCTCCTGCTCCTGAGCCGACATCTGCCGGTGCGTCGTCGAAGCGGGATGGCAGGCCAGCGACTTGGCGTCGCCGATATTGACGAGGCGCTTAATCAGCTTCAGCGCATCGTAGAAGACCTTGCCGCCTTCAAGCCCGCCCTTGATGCCGAACGTCAGCAGCGACGGGGCGCGGCCCTCGAGGTATTTCTGCGCCAGTGCGTAATACGGGCTTTCCGGGAACCCGACATAGCTGACCCAGTCGACCTGTGGATGATTCGCCAGGAACTCAGCCACCTTGCGACCGTTCGCGACGTGCCGCTCCATACGCAGCGCGACGGTTTCGATGCCCTGGAGAAGCAGAAAGGCGCTCATGGCCGGCAGCACCGCGCCGGTCGTCCGCTGGTAGACGCTGCGGCAGCGGGCCACGTAGGCCGACGGGCCGAAATGATCCGTGTAGACCAGCCCGTGGTAGGACTGATCGGGCTCGCTGAACATCGGGAAACGCTGGGGATGATCAGCCCAAGGGAACTTGCCGCTGTCGATCACCGCGCCGCCGAGCGTGGTGCCGTGGCCACCCATAAACTTGGTCAGCGACTGCACCACGATGTCGGCTCCGTAATCGATCGGCCGCAGCAGAATCGGGGTTGCGACGGTGTTGTCGACGACGAGTGGAACGCCGTGCTCGTGGGCGATTCTTGCCAACGCTTCGATGTCGCAGATATTGCCGGCCGGGTTGCCGATGCTTTCGCAGAACACGGCTTTGGTTTCGCCGTCGATCAGCCGCTCGATGGCATCTGGGCTGTCCGCTTCGGCGAACCGGACCTTGATGCCTTGCCTGGGTAGGACGTGCGCGAACAGGGTGTGCGTCGTGCCATAGAGCTGCGGCACCGACACGATGTTACCGCCGCAATCGGCAAGGTTCGCGATCGAGTAGTAGAGCGCGGTCTGGCCGGTACTGACGGCCAGCGCCCCCACGCCGCCTTCAAGCGCTGCGACCCGCGTCTCCAGCACCGACGTGGTTGGATTGCTGATGCGGCTGTAGCGATAGCCCTCGGTTTCGAGGTTGAACAGCGCGGCGCCGTGATCGGCACTGTCGAAAGCATAGGCCACCGTCTGGTAGATCGGTACCGCCACTGCCTTGGTGGCCGGATCGTCCTCAAAACCGCTGTGGAGCGCGATCGTTTCGCTTCGCATTGGGCCGCCTGTGTGTCGAAACCGCACGGGGTCGGATGCAGGTGCATTGCACTCGCGAGTCCTGCATGCCTCGTGCCTAATCTACATCCCCACCATGAACCAGTTCTCACCCGCCGGATGCTTCGCTTGACATCGTTAGCCAATCCAAAACCTGAACAATACCACCGCATTTAAATGAACAGCGTTAACCGTTAAGCTGTTGAACTGAGAGATTTGCAGAGTTACTGGGCGGAAACGGAATAAAGCTAAGGCTGGGGCATGTCGAACAGCATCGTTTGGCGGGCCGGCCCGTTCGCAGGCTTGGGACAACCGAAACCGTTCGAGCGAGGGCTGCCATGAACGCCCATCTAGGGAGCGCGTCGAAGCCGACCGGCCCGCCGTCGGCTATGCGGCGCTGGCTTGCGGCATTGGAGATGACGTCCGGGGTCAGCGGTGACCCTTTCAAAACATTTCCGAGAACGGTCGACGAATTGGCGGAGCGGCATGGCGATGCGGCTGCCCTGCTGTCGGACGCGGAATGCCTGACCTTCCGGTCCTTATCGGGTCGCTCCAACCGCTACAGCCGATGGGCTCTCGACCACGGCCTGGAGCGCGGCGACGCCGTATGCCTGTTGATGCCGAACCGCCCTGAATATGTCGCGATCTGGGTAGGCCTCAGTCGAGTCGGCTGCGTCGTGGCGCTTCTCAACACCAATCTGACCGGATCGGGGCTCGCCCATTGCGTTTCGATCGTATCGCCGAAGCACATCATCGTCGCGGCGGACCTGATGCCTGCGTTCGACAGCATCGCGACGCACATCACGAGCCCGCCGCGCTTGTGGCGTCATGGGCCGGCCCTGGATGAGCAGGGCGACATGATCGACCGCATCGACCGTGCCGTGGAGCGTTACGACGACGCCCCTCTCAAACCAGAAGAAAGCCCGCCTGTGCGGCTGTCGGATCGGGCGCTCTACATCTACACGTCGGGCACCACGGGCCTGCCAAAGGCGGCTCGCGTAAGCCATCGCCGCATCCAGATGTGGAGCTTCTGGTTTGCCGGCCTGCTCGGGACGACCCCTCAGGATCGAATGTACAATTGCCTGCCGCTCTACCACAGCGTCGGCGGCATCGTGGCGGTCGGCAGCGTCCTCGTCGGCGGCGGTGCTGTGGTGATCCGCGAAAAATTCTCGGCGCGTCGGTTCTGGGAGGAGGTCGTCGCCTGGGATTGCACGCTGTTTCAATATATCGGCGAGCTTTGCCGCTACCTCCTCCTCGCCCCGCCCGCGCCGATCGAACGACAGCATCGGCTGAGGCTGGCCTGCGGCAACGGCCTGCGCGCCGACGTCTGGTCGGTCTTCCAGGACCGCTTCGCCATTCCGCAGGTGCTGGAATTCTATGCCGCCACCGAGGGGAACTTCTCGCTCTTCAACGTCGAAGGCGAGGTCGGCGCTATCGGTCGTATTCCGCCTTTCCTGGCACACCGCTTCCCGGCTGCCGTGGTGCAGTCCGACCCCGACCTGGGTGAGCCGTTGCGCGACGAATACGGGTTCTGCATCCGTTGCGCCCGCAATGAGACCGGCGAGGCGATCGGGCTCATCGGCGACGGCCGATCGAGCCACGGCGGTGAGTTCGAGGGCTACACGAATCCGGTCGAAAGCGCGAAGAAAGTGCTGCGGAACGTCTTCAAGGAGGGCGACAGCTGGTTTCGTACCGGCGACCTCATGCGGGTCGACGACCGAGGCTTCTATTATTTCGTCGATCGCATCGGCGACACCTTTCGCTGGAAGGGCGAGAACGTCGCGACTTCGGAGGTGGCGGCGGCCCTGATGACCTGTCCGGGGGTTCTCGAGGCCGATGTCTACGGCGTGAGCATCCCCGGCATCGACGGCAAGGCCGGCATGGCCGCCGTCGTTACGGACCCGGCGTTTTCACTGCAGGCGCTGCACTCGCATCTGGCCAAACGGTTGCCCGCCTATGCGCGGCCGCTCTTCGTGCGGCTGCGGCGCGAGATCGAGGTGACGGAGACCTTCAAGCACAAGAAGGCGGCTCTGGCGCGCGAGGGCTTCGACCCGGCTGCCATTGAGGACCCGCTGTTCTTCGACGATGCGCGTACAAAGACCTATGTGCGGCTCGACCGGCCCCTGTTCGGCACGATTGTCGGCGGCACACTCAGAGTTTGAGGACGAGCGCCCTCACCCCGTTGCGGTTCAGCCGAGCGAGGGTCGGGGTTCGAGCGCTTGCCTCATCTCGGTCCCAATCGCCTTCAGAATGGCACGTGCAGCGGGGATCATGCCGGTCAGACCGTAGAAGTGATGCACCATGCCGGGGTGGCACGTGTGAGCGACTTTGACCCCGGCGGCGTGCAGGCGATCCGCGTAGGCCCTGCCCTCGTCGCGCAGGGGATCGAACTCGGCGGTGTGGACGAACGCCGTCGGCAAGCCGGACAGATCCGACGCGCGGAGAGGCGAGAGTAGCGGGTCGGCCAGATCGGCGAGGCCTGGCGCGTAGTCCGCAAGATCGCGGTCCATCAGAGCCTTGTCGAGCAGGTAGCCCTGCCCGAAGTCACGCTTCGACTCGCGCTCCTCGGCGAAGTCCAGCACGGGGCAGAGCAACAGCTGACAGCAGACCCGACGGCCCGGCTCGCCCCGCAACTTCTGGGTTGCGACGGCGGTCAGCGTACCGCCGGCCGAGTCGCCCCCGACAGCAACACGGCCGGGGACGATTTCGAGTTCATTCGCATGATCGAGTGCCCAGCGTAGCGCCACCACGGCGTCCTCGATCCCGGCCGGGAACGGATGCTCCGGTGCCAGCCGGTAGTCGACCGCGATCACCCGGCAGCCGATCTCGTTGCAGAGACTCCGGCACACCGAGTCGTGTGTGTCGAGGCTGCCGGCCACGAGACCGCCGCCGTGGAAATAGACGAGCCCAGGCAATGGACCGGTCCCACTGTCCCGAGGCGTGTAGATCCGCAGGCCGATCCGACCTCCCGGACCCGCGAACGTTCGATCCTCGACCGCGCCCACCGGGATTTCGGCCCCGCTCAGTCGCATGAGGCTGGCGAAGGATCGCCGCCTTTCTTCGATGGTCATGGGTGCTGCATCGGGTCTCGCCCCGGCACCGATCATGCGGAGCAGTTTCTGCGCGTGCGGATCGATCGGCACCTTTTCCCCCGGCAATCTCGATTCCCCCGCACGATAAGACATCTTGAGGGATTGTGGTTGAAAGTGCGACCCTTCGGCCGGTTGCTTAGCCACAAGGATTCGTCAGCATGCCGGGAGACACACGCGCCGCAGTCAATCCATCCAAAGCCGTCGCTCATTCGAAGACATGGACCTTCTTCGAAGACGCTTGGCACGAGGGCAACGTTCCCATCATGGGCCCGCGGACACATGCCTCCTGGCTTGGATCGACCGTGTTCGACGGCGCCCGGGCATTCGAGGGCGTGGCGCCCGATCTCGACCTCCACTGCGCCCGGATCAATGTGTCCGCCGTGAACTTCATGCTGGCGCCGCTGGTCCCCGTCGAGCGCTGGTTAGCCCTGGCCCAGGAGGCCATCGCACGCTTCGAGCGTGGCGCCGCGCTCTACATCCGGCCGATGTATTGGGCGGAGGCCGGCCTCTCCGGGGGCGGCGTCCTGTTCGACCCGGAAACGACCCGCTGGTGCCTCTGCGTCTACGAAGCCCCGATGCCGAACCCGGACACCGGCATTGCGGCGACGCTCTCGCCCTATTGCAAGCCGACGGCCGAAACAGCGCCTGTCGACGCCAAGGCCGGCTGTCTCTACCCCAACGGCGCCCGGGCCCTGATGGAGGCCAACCGGCGCGGCTTCAGCAATTGCCTGATGCGGGATGCGCTTGGAAACGTCGCCGAACTCGCCAATTCCAACGTGTTCATGGCCAAGGACGGGGTCGTCTATACGCCGGCCCCGAACGGCACGTTCCTCGATGGGGTCACGCGCCGCCGCGTCATCGGGCTGCTGCGCGGCGCGGGCGTGAGCGTCGTCGAGACGGCCCTGCTCTACGCGCATTTCCAGGATGCCGACGAGATCTTCTCGTCGGGTAATTTTTCCAAGGTCATGCCGGTGACGCGGCTCGACGATCGCGAGATGCAGCCCGGCCCGTTCTTCCGGCAGGCCCGCAAGCTCTACTGGGAGTTCGCGCACGCGTGAGCGGAGCGAGAGCGGGGGCAGCCTGAGCGATTTTGCCCGAACGCTACACCTCGTCCAAGAACCTTCGGATCCAGCCCGCCACGCGCCCCGTATCGCTCGGCCGCCGCAGTGTCTCCATCGCTTGGTCGGCCGCCTGCGGGTCGGCCAAGTGGGGACGCCGCATCTCGACCAGTTCCCCGGCGAAGCCGTTGTCGAACTCGGGATGGAACTGAAACGAGATCGCCTTGCGGTCCGCATAGGATAGGATGCCGCAAGGGGTGAAATCGTTGCCTCCGAGCACATCGGCCTGTGGCGGTTTCTCGACGACCTGGTCCTGGTGCGACACCGGTATGGCGACACTCTCGGCCCCGTCCATCCACGACGCCTGTTTGTGCACCGAATAGGTGTGAAGCCCGAGGCCCCAACCTTTCTCCGACTTTTCGACCTTTCCCCCGAAGGCATCGGCCATGATCTGATGGCCGAAGCAGATGCCGACGAGCTTGGCCCGACCATCAAGCTGCCGAAGGAAGCCTTTCAGCGATCCGATCCACGGCAAGGAATCGTAGACACCTGCCGAAGATCCGGTGATCACATAGGCGTCGCAATCCTCCACCCGGTCCGGAAAGACCCCGGCCGTCACACCATAGGTTGCGGTCTCGTACTCCGGGCCAAGCAGGCGCGTCATCATCGCGTCGTAGCGCCCGAAACGCTCAAGCAGATGCCGGGGTGTCACTCCGGTTTCCAGAATACCGATTTTCATCATGGCTCGCTCTTGAGCCTCGCGCCCGACCCTGTGCGCATCGATCAACCCCCTATCCTCGGAGAACCTTGCATGCTTGTGCATAATATGGACTGGAGCTTTTTCCGAGTACCTGCTGCAAATCTGCCGACAGCCAGGCCCGGGGCGCCTGAGCGAATTCGACCGGTCCAGCGGGTCATTTCGTCGGGGCGCCAGGAACAGGGCCCATGTGACCCGTGGGGACCCAGATCGGGGCCGGACTTTAGATTGCGTGGTTAACAGAAACCACTCGGAATAGTTGCAAAACCAGTTGCGCGACGCTCGACCTTGGTCGAAAATACCCGCAGCAACAAAGGCCTGGCGAGATGACCAATTTCATTGAAGATGGAAGAGTGGGTTCGCTCCGCCCTCGCACGACAGATCGGCTGCGCACATCGTTGCGCAGTCTCGCGTTGCTTCGCGGAGCGCGCGTTGACGGCGCCCCGAAGGCTGACGAGAGGATCCTTGAAACCCTCACGGTTCTGGCGGAGGAGGCGGAAGCGATCCACGGACGTAGACCCGAGGCGTCGGACCTAAAGGCGCTCTACCGGGAGCTCAACGGGCTCGGCAGCACGGCTCTGTGCCTGTCGGGCGGCGGCATCCGAAGTGCCGCCTTCGCGCTGGGTGTCGTTCAGGCCTTGGCCTCAACTCCGCTTCGCGCGGCAGCAGCAACGATCGAGGAAGCGAAAGCCGACGCGCTCGCCCCGGCGCCGCGTGGTTCGCTGCTCGAGCAGTTCCATTACCTTTCGACGGTATCGGGCGGCGGCTACATGGGAAGCTGGCTCTCGACTTGGTTGTCGCGCGATCCCGCCGGCGTGATGGCGCACCTGACGGGCCGGCCCGACGGACCGGACGAAGAGCCGGGCCAGCTTTCGTGGCTGCGGGACTATAGCAACTACTTGACGCCGAAGCTCGGGCTCACTTCGGCCGACGCATGGGCCGACGTGGCGCTCTATTTGCGCAATCTCGTCCTCAACTGGATTGTCTTTCTTCCGCTGTTGATGGTTGCGGTGCTCCTCTTGAAGCTGCTGCTGATCGGGGCACACGCCGTAGGTATGAGCGCAATCGCGACTGTCATCGCGGTCGTGGCCGGTTGCCTCTGCCTGTTCACTGCCGCGACGACGACGATGCGCGACCGCCCGACAAGCGGCCGCAACCATCTCGGCCAGAACGGCTACCTCGCCGCCGCTCTCCTCCCCTCTCTTGCGGCAGCCGTCCTGTTCAGCGTCGCTGCCGGGAGCGGCCTCACGCGTGCACAGATAGGCTCGCTGGATCGCCCTGCTACCCTGGGCTGGCTTGCTGGTGCAGCCGCCCTCGTCTACGCCGCGGGCTGGGCGGCCGGCCGCACGGGCAAGAGCGCCGCGGACGCTGTAGCCTGGATCATCGCCGGCGCCCTCTACGGCGCGTTCGCCGGCCTCGGCGTCTTTGCTTTCCTGCACCTCGACCACCCGGACGTCCTGCATCTCGGCATCCCAGCCGAGGCGGCGTCCGCCTTACTGCTGGTGCTCCTCGGTCCGCCATGGCTGCTTTTCGGCCAGATCACGGCCGAGATGATCTTCGTCGGCCTCACCAGCCAAGAGAAGGATTCGGACGCAGACCGCGAGTGGCTGGGGCGTTCGGCGGGCTGGGTCACCGCCGCCGGATGCACCTGGCTCATCGTGACGGGGCTCGCAGTGGTCGGCGCCGAGTTGGCGCAGAAGGCGTACGGCGCGGCCTTCGCGGTCGCGGGTGGCCTGTCGGGAATCGCCACCGCTGCCATGGGTCTCAGCAAACATTCGCCCGCCGTCGGCCCGGCCAAGTCGACAGCGGGGATCTCGGTCAACGCCGCTCTCGCGATCGTGGCTCCGCTGTTCGCGGCGCTTCTTATCATCGGTTGTTCGGCCATGCTCGATCAACTGCTGCTCGGCCACCGTCTTCTTCAGAGCCAGCTTCTTGGCGGCAGCGATACGGCTCTGCCCCCGCCGATACAAGACTTGGCCTCGCTGATCATCGG